>JAUVGM010000033.1 GCA_030593785.1 Gammaproteobacteria bacterium
TAAAACAGATAAAGTTGATGTGACCTGTGCCTTTAACTTTAGTTATTGTCTGTTTGAAAAACGTGATGAGTTAATCAATTATTTTAAAACTGCACGTGAAAGTTTAAATGATGATGGTTTATTAGTTTTAGATTTATTCGGTGGAACCGAATGTGCGGATGTTTTGGAAGAAGAAACAGAACTTGAAGATCAAAATGCAACATACATTTGGGAACACGTTTCATTCAATCCAATAAACAACCATATGGAATGCGCAATTCATTTTGAATTTGATGATGGCTCACGTATGGATGAAGCGTTTACTTATTGCTGGCGTTTGTGGGCAATCCCTGAAATTTTAGAATTACTTGAAGAAGCCGGTTACAGTAAAAGCCATGTTTTCTGGGAAGAATATGTTGAGTCAGATGACGAAGATGATGATGAATTAGAAGGGACTGGTGAATACTACGAAACGACTGAAGTAGAGAATCAAGAGTCGTGGATGATTTACATTGTCGCTGAAAAATAAAACACCCCAATAGCGTAATGTCGTTCACTTAAGGTTTTCATTTTATTCCCCCTCCCTCAGGGAGGGGCTAGGGGGAGGGGGTAGTTATAAATCACCCCTCCCTAACCCTCCCCTTGGAGGGGAGGGAACCATTTATTAGCTTAACTGATCGGCATTACCTAATAGCGTTTCTTTATATTGTTTTTAAAAATATGAAGGGCACAAAGTTTTTGATTTTCGTAGGTCGGGCTCATAGTGCCCCTCTTACAATAAATAGAATTAGAGGGTATCAGCCCGACGCAGAGATAAAAATTACCACTCGAGGTAGAAATATACTCCGTATTCGATTATGAAACTCATTTTATTCAGTCTTGTTTTAGTTTTGTTAACAGCCTGCAGCAATCAGGCTGTATATAACATGATGCATGAACGTGAAAGACAAGAATGTTTAAAACAAGGTCGTAGCGATTGCCCTCGAACAGAGAGTTTTGATAAATATAAACATCAACGTGATGAAATTTTGCAGCGTGAAAATTAAGTTAATTGCTGCTTAGCCCTTTAATCCATTCTCCATAAAAAATATCCGCACAGTTGTGCAGAACTTTAATCTTCTGCTCCAGATTCAATATTATTTCATCACCGTCTTGAACACAGGGATGTCCCTGCGCCAAATCACCCGTAAATAAGCGTACCCACTCTTCAACCATTTCAATGGTCATCTCAAGATGAAACTGCATAGCCAGATTGTTATTGAGAATGAAAACCTGATTTTTTCGACATTGACTATGAAATAAAACGGTTGCTTCCTCTGGGATAGAGAATGTATCTGCATGCCAATGAAAAGGAATAAAATCTTCCGGGAGTTCTTTTAACCAGTCAAACTTATTATTTTCAACAGTTTCTTTTACGGCATGCCAACCAATTTCCATATTTGGATCGTGGGTGATTTCTCCGCCGAGTGCCGCACTCATAAGTTGAGCTCCAAGGCAAATTCCCATAACAGGAATATTTTTATTTATCGCGTTGCGTATAAGTTTTTTTTCATCACTGACCCATTGCAGTGAATCGGTGACATTCATCGAGCCGCCCATAAAAACAAGACCTGATATGTTATCTAAGTCTTGCGGTACGGTAATATCTTCATCAATGCAGATAACTTCGTAGGGCACATTATTGTTTTCCAGAAAGGTACCCAAGTAACCCGGTCCTTCGCAGGCCACATGGCGAAATATACGAACAGGTTTCGTCATTGTTATTTTGGTTTTACTTCAGCATGGTAGGGGGATTCACGTGTTTTATCGTGTGTATGCATTCGATACTCAACAAAATCATCAGCCTTATCAAAAAACATAAAAGGATTGCCTTCTATTTGTTCTTGCATGGTTGCTGTGGTTTTATCGGCGTAATTATGTCCGGGTAAAATAATAGTTTCACCAGGCATTTGTCCGAGTTTATTCAGCGTGTCATACATAACGTTGGGGTCACCACCTTGTAAGTCACAGCGGCCACAACCAAATACAAACATGGTATCGCCAGCAATAAGATTGTCATCAATGTGGTAACACGCTGAACCGGGAGTATGTCCGGGGGTATGTAATATTTTAATTTCAGTTTCATTGGATCCGCCGATCTTAATGCTATCACCTCCATGATGAAGTGAAGGATGAGCGAGAGTCTCGCCCCAAAATTTTGCTTCATCTTTTAATAAATGTAACTGTGCGTCATGATCTTTCAAAATACCTTCAACACCATTGATATGATCAAAGTGACTATGAGTCAGTAAAATATCAGTAATAGTGACCCCTTTGTCTTTTGCTAATTTTAATATTTCAGGCACTTCCCAGGCAGGATCAACGACAGCAGCTTGATGAGTTTTTTTATCACTGATGAGGTAAACAAAATTTTCCATCGGACCAAGTTCAAGCGCATCAATGCTGTAACGATCATTATCAATAATCAGCGTCATTTTAAGTTCCTGTTAGTTTCTTTCGATATTAAAGTACTTGGTCTTATAGTAGCGTGTTGTGGCTAGACTGGGGTAAATAATCATAAATCTGTAACGTTGAGTATTAAGTCTTTAGGAATAGGGTACAATTTGCGGCCGTATTTAGAATATATGCTGGTATTAGAGGATTGGGTAGTGGAAGCAGATTTTTGGCATAACCGTTGGGAAAATAACCTGACGGGATTTCATCTGGATGATGTTAATCCGCATTTGAGAGACAACTGGGCTTCCCTGAACCTGAAAGCGGGAGCACGCGTTTTTGTTCCGCTATGTGGTAAAAGTCTAGATTTGATCTGGTTAGTCGATCAAGGCTATGAAGTTGTTGCCATAGAGATAAGTCCGCTGGCCGTTGCCGCTTTTTTTGATGAAAATAATTTAACCCCTGAAAGACACGAAATAGAGAGCTTGGAATATTTACAGTCCGGGAAAATCACTTTGTTCTGTGCTGATTTTTTTGCTCTTACAGCCGAAATATTAGGGCAGGTTGATGCCGTTTATGACCGGGCCTCACTCATCGCTTTGCCGCTGGCGATGCGACAGGAATATGCCGCTAAATTAACCGAAATCTGTCAATCTGCGCCAAAATTACTGGTGACGCTGGAATATGAGCAATCAAAAATGGATGGTCCCCCTTTTTCTGTGTCTGAAGACGAGGTTAAAGCCTTGTATGAGGCCAATTACCAGGTAAAACAGCTAACGGCACAAGATGTGCTTGGTGATAATGAGAAATTTCGGGCAAAAGGGCTGGATTACATGAATGAATGCATCTACAAATTGGATGCCATAGGCTGATATTCTTACAATAAAAGTGATCAATTTCTTAAGAAATGTGAACCAGTACCGATATAAAGGGTTATGAGAGAAAAATTGAACAAAATTTCACCAAATAAGCCAGTTTTAGCCCTATTGATGGCGGGATTGCTGTTTGCGGGAATTTCATCTTCTGCGCAGGCTCGGGTTTTCCTTTATCAAATGCCGGATGGCAGCCGTTTGATTAGTGATCACCCACTTATTAATACCAAAGCTAAGCTGGTTCGCCGAGGTAAAACGCTCGATAACATTGGTCACTATGCTGCGCGCCGTACCTTGCGTGCAAAACGACGTATGCGCCTATGGTCATATTTTATTTTTCATGAATCACAAAAACACGGAATTGATGACTCTCTGGTTAAGGCGGTGATTTATACTGAATCCTATTTCAACCCAAATGCGACATCCCATAAAGGTGCATCTGGATTAATGCAATTGATGCCCGCAACTGCGGAAAAGTATGGGGTTAGTGATCTGTATAATCCTCACCAAAATATAACTGCAGGTATAAAACACCTACGTTATTTGATGACTCTCTTTCCTGATAATCTCAAACATGTCATTGCTGCGTATAACGCCGGTGAAAATGCGGTTAATAAATATAATGGTATCCCACCTTATCGTGAGACTCAGGGTTACGTTAAAAAAGTGATGAAGCATTTTAAACGTTTCCAGTTAGCTTCACGATAAAAAAGCAATTTCTTTCTCCCCCTGAGAATTTAAATATCAAAGTATTTTAAAAATGTAAGGACACTCCTCCTTACTTCCTCTATATTAATTAAACGATAAGATTGCTTTCGCTTAAGTCGTCATATCTTTAATAAAAACACATATAAAAAATAATGAATTGAATAACGGTGTATGAATGCAAAGCTCATATCAACTTGTTCGTGTATTTAATAAGTCAAAGGTAGCAGAGGGAAATCAGGCTGCCGTCTTTTTGTCTGTTAATCCAATTACTTTACTGCAAAATGAACTTATTAGTATTAGTGCAGACATATATAAAGATGAAGGCATTGCCACGACTTGTTTTACTTCTGAGCTAGAAGCAGGGCAATATGAAGTGCGGTGCTTTAATAATAAATCAGAAATACAATGTTGCGGTCATGGAATGATAGCCGCAGCAATAAATATTTTTATTGAAAATAAATTATCGAAAATTGTAATTAATAAAAACATTTACGCATCACGTAATATTGATGAGGCGGGACATGATGTTGTTATATTGGGTTTGCCTCGATTAGCGGCAAGGTTGCAGATCGTACCTGACTGGGTAAAAGAAGTAATAACCTTTGAAAATGAAAAACTAACACCCAACAAATCGGCTGTATCGGAATGCGATGATGGCTATTTATTATTAGAATTTGTACCCGCATTACCACTTAAAACGTTTCGTACTATGCAATTAAATTTTAATAAAGTTTGTAAAAATACAAAACGTGCTGTTGTTATTATTCAGTTTGATGAGGAGAAAGAATCTTTAGCTATGCGTTATTTTGCTCCACAGTATGGAGTAGAAGAAGATGTTGCAACAGGCTCAGTCATGCGTTTTGTTGCGGACTACATAGAAAAAGAATATCAGTGTGTGCAGTTTGAGGTTACTCAACATTCTTCACTTGGTGGATATATGAAAGTTAACTGTAGAGAAGAAAATATTTTTATTGCAGCGAATGCAAGCATGGAGTCTTAGTGATGGATAATCTTGAACATGATGAAACCATTCGTTTGAGTATTGATGCGATTATAGAAAAGTTTCGACAGGTAAGAAAAACAAGTGAGTTGCAATGCGAACCACTACTGATAGAAGATTATGGTCTGCAGGCGATGCCTGAAACAAGCCCTGCAAAATGGCATTTAGCACACACTACCTGGTTTTTCGAAACGTTTTTATTAAAGCCTCACTTAAAAAACTATAAACCTTTAAACCCACAATACGAGTATATATTTAATTCTTACTACAATGGAATAGGTGCGCAATACCCAAGACCGAAGCGTGGTTTATTATCTCGTCCAAGTATTGAAGAAGTATATGCATACCGACATTATGTTGATGATGCAATGCTCGATTTATTATCAGCTCATAAACTTTGTACTGATGAGATTATCAATAACGTCATCTTAGGATGCCATCACGAACAGCAACATCAGGAATTGTTTTTTACGGATTTAAAATATTCATGGTTCCAAAATCCGTTGTATCCAGTATATAAAGAGCAGTCACAAAATACGGGAAACAAATTAATGCAGGCTGTACCATCTAAATTTAAAGACACTCGGAAATTTAATAAAAAATGGATAGAAATCAATCCAGATCTATATGAAATAGGATTTAATAATAATTCATCTTCATTGTTAGAAGGGTTTTGTTTTGATAATGAGTTGCCCAAACATAAACATTATTTACATGAAGCGTCATTATCGCAACATTTGGTAACTAATGGTGAATACCTTATGTTTATGGAAGATGATGGTTATAAGCGTAGCGAGTTTTGGTTATCAGATGGTTGGGCCTTACTTCAAAGCAAACCTGGGAAACAGGCTCCACTATATTGGGTAGAGCAAGATGAACAATGGTTTGAATATAGTCTGCAAGGATTGCAGATATTAAATTTAGAACAACCTGTATGCCATATTTCTGCTTATGAGGCAGATGCATATGCTCGCTGGAAAGATTGCAGGTTGCCGACAGAATTTGAGTGGGAAGTATTTGCAAATCAAACTTTAAATACAAAAGAAAATAAAGAGTCTGGACAGTTTCTTGAAAGTGAAATATTTCACCCCGCTGTTGAGCTGGAAAATAATCCAGCAGCAGTAGGAACATTATGGCAGTGGACCAGCAGTGCATATTCACCGTACCCGGGATATAAGGCAGCAACGGGAGCGATTGGTGAATATAACGGTAAATTTATGTGCAATCAGTTGGTATTAAGAGGCGGGAGTTGTGTGACGAGCAAAAGTCATTATCGACACTCATACCGCAATTTCTTTTATCCGCCGGATCAATGGCAATTTAGCGGATTGCGATTAGCGAAGTAGATGGTGATATTGAGTCATTTTTTATTTAGAAAATAATGTAAAAAACTTGAAGGAACAACTTATGAACCAGGTTGTAGCAACAACTGAACTGAATACAGTCTTTGAAGAATGTTTGATCCTAAAGCAAGAATTGATTGATGGATTATGTGCAAAGGAAAAATATATAAACCCTAAGTTTTTTTATGATGAGATGGGTTCTCAGCTTTTTGAAAAAATAATGCAGTTACCGGAATACTATCCAAGCCGAACAGAAATGAGTTTGCTGGAAAAATACAAGCATGAAATTGCCGAAGCATTAGGTGAAAATATTGTACTCATTGAACCGGGGGCAGGAAACTGCGAAAAAGTACAATGTATATTACAAACGCTAAAACCAAAATGTTATATGCCAATAGATATCTCTGCAGGTTTTTTATTTGAATGCGCCAGAAAACTTCAGACTAAATTTCCGTTTATCAAGATACACGCTGTAGCGGATGACATGAAAGCTAAAGTTGAAATTCCAGATGCATTTAAAAATAATAATAAAGTTATTTTCTACCCTGGCTCAACGATTGGAAACTATAAACCAAATGAAGCGCTTGATTTTCTGGAACATGTAAAAGACCTCGTTGGGAAAGGTGGTGGTTTATTAATAGGTGTTGATCTACAAAAAGATAAAGAAATTTTAGACGCGGCTTATAATGATGAACATGGTATTACTGCACTTTTTAATTTGAATGCGTTAAAGCATGCAAATAAATTATTAGACTGCAAGATAGACACAAATCTATTTGAGCATGTTGCATTCTATAATGAAGACCAGTGCCGCATAGAAATGCATTTAGAAAGTAAAACTGAGCACGCATACAATATCGACAATGTTAGCCGGGTATGTTTTTCTGAGTTTGAACGCATCCACACCGAATACTCTTATAAATATACTATTGAGAGTTTTTCTAATATGGCAGAGAAGGCTGGATTAAAACTTGAAAAGTATTGGATTGATGATAATGAACTATTTAGTGTTCAGTATTACAAAGTAGGCTGATTCCTGTATTTTTCTTTACTCAATCACTTCCACACCATGCCAAAATGCAACATGATCGATGATTTCGCTTGCCGCTTCTTTAGGTGACGGGTAATACCATGCTGCATCAATGTTTTCTTTGTTATCAACCAAAATGGTGTAATAACTTGCAGTACCTTTCCATGGGCATATCGTCGTTGTATCACTTTTTTGAAAGTATTGAATATTTAAAGATGAAGGTGGAAAGTAATGATTGTTTTCAATGATAATTGTTTCATTACTATCCGCTAAGATTTGATTCTCCCATATCGCCTTCATTTTATTCTCCTTTTACGATAAGTCGTATAAGTCTAGTACAATATTTTCTTATTCAAAAGGCGGTCTGCTATCAATCATAAGTTTATCCAGTGTTTTCTGTGCCTGATCAGGATTGGCTAAATCCCGTTTTTCGATCATCTCACATCCATCTCTTATCATTTGCTCAATAGTGACAGGATAATATTTACAGTCGTCAGGTCTGTCGTAATAAATATCACAAGTATAAATATTATGATCAGGCTGTTTCCTTAGCCATGGACAACGTTCAAGTTGTTTTCCGGAATCAGGATCTATCCATATTTCCCCATTACTAACATAATCATATATTTCAGGTCTAAAAACATCCCAATATTTTATTTCGTCTTCTGATACAGACAGACCACCGTTTCCATATTTAGTACAGCATTTCCCACATTGATTACATTCTTTCACTTTATTTATTAATCCTTTAACACAATGTTAACAAGTTTGTGAACTAATGGAGAAATGATAATTATAGTTGGAAAGGCAAATACAAAAGCAACCGCCCATGCTTTTAGCCAAATGCTAATAATGTTATCGACAAATCCAACATTAAAAATACTAATAATAAGTGACATGACGCATGACATAAGTAATGCCATAAAAAATGAAAATACGAATTTATGATGTTTACGATGAATCATTGAGAAACCTTATGCTTATCTGAAAAGTGACGTGGACGAATTAAAAACCAGCTTACTACAACCAGAAGCCCAAACATCGTATAAGCAGTAACAAATACCCAGGGCGGTGCCTGGTAGTAAAGAATACTTTCTAGCCAGTGAGAGATGAAAGTACCAGAATATACAACATCACCCGCATGAGTACGCAGCTCCATTTCGATTGAAGTGAGTGGGCATATAAAGTTTAGCCAGGAAAGAAGAACAACTGTGCCAATCGCAAGAATATGCAGTAAACGAAACCATGGATTTCGAACCCAGAACCATTTAAGAACATTGCCAATAAATATGAGAATGAGTCCGAAGACATTAAAAATGACAACAAGTACGTGTAGTAACAGAATGGCATCTGCGGCAAGCATGAACAAATCAGCACGTTCGAGCATTTTTATCTCCATAGAAATATTAAGATATTCTAACCTCTACCGCAGTCAACTCAATAACTAATGTAGCTTCTGTAATATCAATCGAGAATATTAACGATAACATCAATGGGGTAGCAGGATTAATATTTACTTTTTTCGTTACGGGAATCTTTAATAATATGTATACCACCACGAATTACTATTATTGATATAATCATACCAACAATAAGATCAGGAAACCTTGAATCCAGAAGATACACGAAGCCACCACTAATAATAATTCCTAAATTAGCGATAACGTCATTCTTTGAAAATATCCAACTAGCACGCATATGTACCTCACCATCTTTGTGCTTTGAAATAAGAGTCAGGCAAATAACGTTCGCTACAAGAGCGAGTATTCCGACAGAAATCATTAGAAATGACTCCGGTTCACTTCCATAAATCAAACGGCGTAGAACATCGGCAGAAACAAGCACACCTAATATGACTTGAAAAACACCACTTAAATGAGCTGCTTTTATTTTAACAAGCGGAGATCTTCCAACTGCATACAAACCTATTCCATAAACTGTTGCATCAGCCAGCATGTCAAGAGAGTCGGCAATGATAGCTGTTGACTCACTCATGATGCCAAGCACAATCTCTACGACAAACATAAATGCATTTATACTCAGCAGGATTATTAATACCCGGCTTTCTTCACGATTCTTAATTTCTATTCCACATCCGCAATCTGTCATTTTTCTTTCTTCTGTGTCGTTTTAATAAGCCCAACTCGCATCAGGAATGCAATCAATTCTTTGGCGTGCTCTTCAATCTTATCGATAGATTCATGATCAGCATCCTCTATCAAAAGCAGCTCTATAGAATTTTTATTGCACTGGTCACGAATGGCTAAAGCATCCGATACAGGTATGGTCTTATCAGTTGTACCGTGAACCAGCAAAACCGGGCACTTGACCAAACAAGCCGTATGCATCGGGGCAATGGCTTCGTATCGATGACCAATAACCCGCTCCACATAATGCAGTACGCCTTTAACAAATAACTTAGGCAATGGAAATCGTCTCAAATAGCGACGCATCATCCATTCGGGATGGGCAAATGTTGCTAGGCTGATCACTGCTGCAACATCATCTCGCCTGGAAGCTTCGAGCAGTACCGCGGCAGCGCCGACGGAATGCCCCAGCAACACAAGCTGATCATTTTGCAGATTTCCCTGTTGTTTGATCCAGTTGATCGCCTCGGATACATCTTCGGCAAAGCGTGGCATCGAGGAGAAGTTATCGTCGTCACTGCGCCCATGATTGCGTGCATCCAGTAATAACACATTCATCCCGGCACGGTATAACGGCACGGCCAGTGGCAACATCAACTCTGCATTTGAACCCCATCCATGCATAAGGATGATAGTGGGTGCCATAATTTTATCAGGGGATGTTGCCAGCAACCACCATGCGAAAAGTTGCTTGCCACGTTTGGTTGAAATATTAATGTCGTGATAGCTTATACCAAAATCAGCAGGGCTTCCCTGTTCGACGAGTCTTGGGGCACGAAATCCAATATGGATAGCCTTGTGAATAGCAAAGAGCGTAGCGGCTATTGCCAATATTAAGATGAGGGTAACATTCATGTATAAATGGGATTGGTGTCGTAGCAAATGTCCGAGTGCTACTGTTTGTTAGGAAATCAGGCGGTTGAGTTAGTGGTCTTCGCCCATTTTGTATTTAATGCTACCGGCAACTCCATCTGCAAACTCTTCAACATTTTCGTATTCCATTTTTTTTGCGAATGCTACCAGGCTAGCAATATGAGTTTTCATTTCTGCAATTTCTTCATGACTACGGCCGCAGCCTTCACAGTGAGTTCCTTCTTCAGTGCAATTTCCAGTGCAGGGACTAAATTTCATTTTCAACTCCTAAGTAAATTGTTTAAATATTTATGAAGATTTCCTAACTCATTAATAAGTGGCCGGCCGATTTTTGGCCGATCCAGGTGTGTCTACTTTTCGTGGTTACCGTTAATTAGATTGTCATGAGTATATTTACCAATGTTTCTAATTCCACTTAGCTTGCCTTTACCAATTTCTTGTATGTACATTGACCTTGGTTCAGGGGAAGTAGTCGAATATAGAACGACATGTGTTTTTGTGATTTGAATGCCGTAAATCCCCGACTTTATGTACACACCGCCGGGATAGCGACCGGAAGTAGTATGCCAACCAGAGCTATGTTCACGTAACCACTCATTGAGATTTGTATACTCCTTATCTTTTGAAGTAAGACGTATTTTTTGCTTACTGTCGCTGCTAAGAAATACAGTCACTTCTGGTTCTAACTGAATATCCAGTGATTTACTACAACTCACTAATACCAATACTGACAATATAATAAATATTTTTTTCATTTAATTACTCATAACCGTGATTTAGAAGGCTCGCCGCCTAATTAAGTGTTGTTCTTTCCAAGATGCGCTTTATTTACTTTAATATCAAGTGGTTATTATCTTTTAACTATTCTGTATTTTAATTAAATATGTTGTTAATGCGTCTTTTTTACTAGCACTTTCTAGTTATAATTAATTCATGATTATTCACCTCGATATGGACGCCTTTTTTGCTTCGGTTGAAGTGCGGGAACGCCCTGAGTTAGTGGGGTTGCCAGTTGTGGTGGGTGGGCCATCTAAAAGTCGGGGTGTGGTAGCGGCCGCAAGTTATGCTGCGCGACAATTTGGCATTCACAGTGCGATGCCGATGTCACAAGCGACACGTCTATGTCCTGAGCTCATTTGCATACCGGGGAATATGCCGCTTTATGTTTCTGTCTCAAAACAAATCCACGAAATATTTAATCGTTATACTCCTGAGATTGAACCCTTGTCATTGGATGAAGCTTTTTTGGATGTA
>JAUVGM010000063.1 GCA_030593785.1 Gammaproteobacteria bacterium
TATTAGCAAGATTTTTTGTGATTTTAGATTCTGTACGTTTTTGAAAGATAAGCAAAATTAACGCAATAATAGAAAATCCGGCAGCGGCAAGTGAGATTTGATTCAACATAATATTATTTTAGAATTTTTCGTTTGCTCAATGATTAGTTAAACTTTTTTCTTTTGCTAACTTTATACTATTACTTAAGCTATTGATATTAAAGTGTAAAATTGAAGCAATAGGTTTATATAATTTTGTGGGCAATGAAACATGGCCATTTTGTGGCAAAAAACGATAAAAAATACCCGTTATGAAGTCCGTACCGCCGGGCAAACTCGGCGTTTATATACTGATGGTGTTTTTCATAGCCAATATAATTCTGAGCATGAGGTAACGGGTGGTGTTTGGGATATTTTGATGTTGCCTGCCTTTTTTTATCCTGCTGAATCAATTCAACGTGTCCTGGTTCTAGGCGTGGGCGGCGGTGCAGTTATTCACATGTTACAACGCTATATTAAACCGACTGAAATTATTGGCGTAGAATTAAACCCGGTTCATATCATGCTGGCGAAACGTTACTTTGGTATCACGAGTAAGCAGGCAAAATTGGTACAGGCTGATGCGATTAAGTGGATTGATGAATATTCAGGTCCTCCCTTTGATCTAATTATTGACGACTTATTTGGTGAGCAAGATGGTGAGCCTGTTCGTGTTGCTAAAGCTAATAAATCCTGGTTTGAAAAGTTAAATTCTCACTTGAGTCCTGAAGGCGTTTTAGTGATGAACTTTATTAGTACTAAAGATTTAAAAAATAGTGCAGGTGTATCGTATAAAAAAATATCAGGTTTATTTAAGTCATCTTTTCAATTTACGTTAACGCACTATGTTAATGCCGTAGGTGCATTCTTGAAAAAAACAGTAACCAGCCACATGTTACGGCAACGAATTAATAATATTGATGAACTTAAAAAAAGTAAAAAACTTGATTTCCATATTCGTAAATTAAAATAAGAAAGGAATAAGTTATGCGCTATCGAGATACTGGAGATTATCAGGATTTAGGTGTACCTGTTGATGATGGTTTGGTTTTCTTTTCCATTATTTTAGGTTTGACCATGGGTGTTGCTTTTATCTATTTTGGTTTGCGCGTTAAACGCTACTGGATGGTTATTTGGGGAGTAGGTCTGGTGTTAGCCGGGTTGTCTTATTTTGTGATGAGAATGTTAGGGTATTTTTGAATATGGATTTATATACGCGTGTTTTTAGTCAGCCCTGTTTTGATATTAATAAAAAAGTATTAGATCGATTTGAATCACTAGCAGAAGACGATTTTAAAGAACAAACACATTTCTTTCATGGCAGGTATGAAAATATTTATCTTGATGTGAATAAAATACCTGAGCTTAAAATTATTGTAGATGCCGCACATGAAAATGCAGAAAAGATATTAAATATTAAGCAAGAAAAATTGGTGTCTGGTTTTTGGTTAAATTCTATGGCATCGGGAGATGTTACAACAGTACATACTCATGATGATGACGATGAACTTTTATCCTGCGTCTACTATATAAAAGTCCCCGAGAATTCTGGAGACTTAATTATTATTGATAACAAAGAAAAAACGATAGTAAAACCAGAAGAAGGCATGTTTGTATTTTTTACACCAGATACGTTACATGAAGTATCTAAAAATGAAAGTACCGAATCACGTTTATCTATCGCGTTTAATTTTGGCTTAATGAGAGCCTGAGCCTTTATTACGAAATTCACTGAATAAAGTATCATTACATTCATCACAAATCCCATGTGAAAAATCAGCACCAGTATGCTTTTGTAAATAGTCTTCAAAGGATACCCAGTGACCATCTTCTTCACGTATTTTTCTACAGTAAGAGCAAATGCTAATAATGCCTTTTTTTAAGCCTAGTAATTTAGTGATATCGCGAAACTCTTCTATCACATATATAACTTCACCTTTGTCATCGAAAACAGGAGTGGTAGTTACTTCCTCAACAATGGCATGATCTTCAACCCAAACATGATGAACCGTTGAAGATGTTTTTCTTGTTTTAAAGCTTTCAGTAACAGGGCAAGAGCGTCCAGTTTTTATATTACAGTTTTCAGTAAAATTATAGGCTCCCGTATAGCATCTCAGCGGACTGAGATTGAGACTTTTATTATTATTTCTTTGTTTGAAAGCATTATTTGAATCAACGACAGTCATATTTTTGTCGATTACTGCAACGGCGGTTTGAATATGATCAATAAGTTTAAAATCTCCCATGGTTCTCTCCTTTGGGGATAAGGATATTTCTGCATTTATTTAGTAAAAATATAAACACCAATAATTGATTCATTAATTATGTGTTATTTATACTTTAGCCCCTTTGCAAAAGTTTTGCAGCAGCAAAATAGGTAGGAATGACTTAAATAAGTGTTAATTGATCCAGATCAAATTAAGCTGCGCAGGCTGGCATAATTAATTAAAAATTGATGAAAAATGACAGGTATTTTATTGATTGTAGGTAATATGACTAATATAAAAGTTTTCAGTGCCATTTGGGGTTTCAACTTTTACCTCGTCTTCGAGGTGTTTTTTGAGTAAGGCTTTTGCCACGGGAGAATCCATGCTGATCCAGCCTTTCTTGGGATCAAACTCATCGGGTCCAACGATGCGATAGGTTTTTTCTTCACCATTATCATCTTCCAGCGTAACCCATGCAGCAAAAAATACCTGTTGTGGATTGCTGGGTAGATTATCGACGATTTTTAAGTCTGGTAAACGTCTTTGTAAATAACGAATTCGGTAATCAATTTCGCGCAGTTCTTTTTTACGATAAATATATTCGGCGTTTTCTGAGCGATCACCCTCGGCTGCCGCTTCGGCCAAAATTTTCACCACATAAGCACGTCGTTTCCATAACGCCTTAAGTTCAGCATCAAGTTTGACATAGCCATCGGCTGTAATATAAGGCGAACTTTTTGGTTGAGGTGGTCGATAACGTCCCATAGAAATTTAGTTATTTTCATCCATTGTTTCTTGTTGCTGTTTTAGGCTTTCTTGCATTTTGTTCGCCATGTCTTTGGCCGACTGTAAAGTATCGGTTTGTGTTTTCCAAACGTGATCGCCCTTAGCTTTATCTTTTGTTGTAGCTTCATCGGGATTATCACCACAAGCGACCATTATTGAAGCCAGTGATGAGATAAATCCTAGCAAAATAATTCTTTTTAGACTGTTCATTTATGCCTCACTTATTTACTCAAAAAGGTGATTTTAATGTACCACGATATCGCAGAATCTGATGAAAATGAAAGTATTTATTGCATCAAATATAGTAGACTAGCGGCTCTTTAAATTCCGGGTAAAACCTTCTCATGGCGTTAATTAAACTAGAATCTGCTAGCTTGGCATATGGCCACGTTCCCTTATTAGATAAGGTCGATTTGCAAATCGATGCTGGTGAACGCGTCTGTTTAGTCGGCCGTAATGGCGCGGGTAAATCAACCTTAATGCGGGTGATGGAAGGCGTGGCAGAATTAGATGAAGGCGGTTTATGGAAAAAGCCTGATTTACGTATAGGCATTCTTGCCCAGGAAGTCCCGCAACTCGATGAATTAACCGTTTACGATGTCGTTGCAGGTGGTTTAGATCATATTGGTGAAGTGATTGCTGAATATCACCATGTTCTACATGAAATGGAAACGAATTTTTCCGATGCTATTAATAATAAACTCGCGCGTTTACAAGATGAAATTGATTCTAATGATGGTTGGAATGTTGAGCAACGTATTACCACTGTTATAACAAAACTAGAGTTACCCGAAGATGCGTTAATGGGTTCTTTGTCAGGTGGTTATAAACGTCGCGTAATGTTGGCGCGCGCTTTAGTGTTGGATCCAGAACTTATTTTACTCGATGAACCTACCAACCATCTTGATGTTGCAGCAATCCAATGGATGGAAGACTTTTTATTAGGTTTTAATGGTGCCGTTTTATTTATTACCCATGATCGAACCTTCCTGCGACATCTCGCTACCCGAATTGTCGAGCTTGATCGTGGAAAAATCATCTCATGGCCAGGGAATTACGATACCTATATTAAGAACAAAGAAGAACGTGCCGTTATCGAAGAGCAACAAAACGCCTTATTTGATAAAAAACTTGCACAAGAAGAAGTCTGGATTCGTCAGGGCATTAAAGCACGACGTACCCGTAATGAAGGTCGTGTTCGCGCCCTGGAACAATTACGCAGAGAACGCTCATCGCGTTTAAATAAAGTCGGTAATGTGAACTTACAAGTTGAAAGTGGCGAGGCATCCGGCAAGATAGTCATTGAGGCTGAAGGTATTTCTAAATCTTTTGCTGATAAAACTATTGTTAAGTCGCTCACCACCAAAATCATGCGAGGCGATCGCATCGGTATTTTAGGGCCAAATGGCGTTGGTAAAAGTACACTACTGAAAATGTTACTGGGTGAGTTAGAACCCGATACTGGAACAGTAAGTTTAGGAACAAAATTATCAGTTGCCTACTTTGATCAACAACGTGCGGTTCTCGACCTTGAAAAAACCGTAGCGGATAATCTTAACTTTGGCAGTGATACCATTACGATTAATGGCCGTTCGCGTCATGTAATGAGTTACCTACAAGACTTCTTATTCCCTCCTGCACGTGTACGTTCGCCGGTGAAATCATTATCAGGTGGTGAACGTAATCGTTTGTTACTTGCACGTTTGTTTATCCAGCCCGCTAATTTATTAGTGTTAGATGAACCGACTAATGATCTTGATGTAGAAACTCTGGAATTACTGGAAGAGTTGCTTTGCAACTACGATGGTACCTTAATCCTTGTAAGTCATGATCGTACATTTCTTGATAACGTGGTTACCAGCACACTGGCTTTTGAAGGTGATGGTGAGGTTAATGAGTATGTTGGTGGTTATGAAGATTGGTTAAGACAATCACGACAAGCCAATACACCTTCGACGGTTAAAAAAAATGAGAAAAAAGAAGTAAAGCCTGAAAAGAAGAAAAGCAAGTTAAGCTATAAGGATCAATTTGAACTGGATACTCTTCCGCAAAAAATTGAAAAATTAGAAACTGAACAAGAACAAATCCAAAATAAAATTGCGGAACCTGATTTTTATCAACAAGAAAAGAAAGAGGTTGATAAAGTATTAGCGCGTTTGAGTGAATTAGAAAAAGAACTTGAAACAACCTATGAACGTTGGGAAGAATTGGGCGATTAGGTTTATTTAAAATATCTCGATATTGAGAAGCGACTAAATTGTAGGTTGGCTTAAGCGTAGTGAAGCCAACAGTTTAAAAATGTTGGCTTCGTCGCCTTGCTCCTTAACCCAACCTACGTAACATGAAAATTAGAAGTTTTCTATGGCTGGTGGAACAATGACGATTATGCTTTATGTGGTTCAAATAAATCGAATGTTTTTCATTAATGTTTCCTCGTAATGACAGGAAGTCTCCTACTTCTAAATCAAGAAAAATAAAAATACAAGTCTGGTTTTGAACTAATCTTTTGATAAAATCAGGCAATGTCATTTTTCGTTTTTTATACCTATTAATTTCACAACAAATAAAAGTATCTATTACCCATGAATATAGAACAAACTATCGCCACCGAGCTTGGCGTTAAACTTACTCAAGTTGAAGCAACCGTCACACTTTTAGATGAAGGTTCTACCGTCCCTTTTATTTCACGTTACCGCAAAGAAGTCACCGGTAGTTTAGATGACACCCAGTTGCGTACCCTTGAAGAGCGTTTAAATTATTTGCGTGAACTCGAAGATCGCCGTGCGACTGTTTTAAAAACAATTGAAGAGCAGGGAAAGTTAAGTGATGACCTTAAAAAATCTATTTTAATGGCAGACACAAAAACGCGTTTAGAAGATCTCTATGCTCCATACAAACCGAAACGTCGCACTAAAGCACAAATTGCACGTGAAGCCGGTATCGAACCTTTACTCGATAATCTACTCCAGGATTTTTCTCTCGCCCCCGAAAATAAAGCGAAAGAATATATTAATGAAGAAGCAGACTTTAAGGATGTCGCTGCGGTACTGGAAGGTGCACGTCAAATTTTTATGGAACGTGCTTCTGAAGATGCTGATCTGGTCGGTGAGTTACGTGATACCTGTTGGGATAAAGGTGAACTTACCGCTACCTTGATCGATGGCCAGGAAAACAACGGTGCAAAGTTTAAAGATTATTTTGAATTTTCAGAAGGTATTAATAAAGTTCCTTCGCATCGTGCTCTCGCATTATTTCGCGGTCGTAACGAAGGCATCTTACGCGTTAAATTATCAATTCCTATGCAAGACGATCTTGAGTCACCATTAGACATGGGCTTGTGTGACAGTATTGTTGCCTCGCATTATGGACTCGCTAATAAAGAACGTGCGGCGGATAAGTGGTTATTAGAAAGTGCTCGTTGGGCATGGCGCGTAAAAATTTCTATGCAGCTCGAATCTGAATTGAATTTACGTTTACGTGAAGCCGCAGAAGAAGAAGCGATTCGCGTCTTCGGTGAAAACATGCGTGACTTATTATTAGCCGCACCTGCAGGTGCACGTACTACGCTGGGTTTAGATCCCGGTTTACGCACAGGTGTTAAAGTCGTGGTGGTTGATGCAATTGGTAAGTTAGTGGATACCGCAGTTATCTACCCTCATGCACCTAAAAATCAGTGGGATCAATCTATTCATGTGCTCGCCGATCTTGCCAAAAAACATAAGGTCGAATTAGTTGCTATTGGTAATGGAACCGCTTCGCGTGAAACAGATAAGTTAACCAATGAATTAATGAAAAAACATCCTGAGCTAAAACTCACCAGTTTAGTAGTGAGTGAAGCGGGTGCGTCGGTTTACTCTGCTTCTGAATTAGCAGCAAAAGAATTTCCAGATTTAGATGTGACATTCCGTGGCTCAGTTTCAATTGCTAGACGTTTACAAGATCCATTAGCTGAGTTAGTTAAAATTGATCCTAAAGCAATTGGTGTTGGCCAATACCAACATGACGTTAATCAACATCGTTTAGCTCGTAAGTTAGAAGCGGTTGTTGAAGATTGTGTAAACGTTGTGGGCGTTGATGTGAACATGGCTTCTGCACCGTTACTTAAACAAGTGGCAGGTTTAAGTGAAAGCATGGCAGAAAATATTGTTTCGTACCGCGAATTGAATGGCGCATTTAAAAATCGCCAGGAAATTTTAAATGTTTCGCGCCTTGGACCAAAAGTATTTGAACAAGCAGCGGGCTTCTTAAAAATATCTGATGGAGATAATCCTTTGGATGCTTCATCCGTTCACCCGGAAGCTTACCCGGTAGTAAAAAATATTTTAGAAAAAAATAGTCGCGAGATAAAACAAGTGATTGGTGAGCGTTCCTTCTTATCGTCACTTGCCGCAAATGATTATACGATGGATGGTTTTGGTGAACCGACGGTTCGAGACATTATTAAAGAGCTTGAAAAACCCGGCCGTGATCCTCGCCCTGAATTCAAAACGGCAAGTTTTAAAGACGGTGTAGAAAAAGTTAGTGATCTCAAAGAAGGTATGATTCTTGAAGGCGTTATCACTAATGTAACCAATTTTGGTGCCTTTGTTGATATTGGTGTACATCAAGATGGTTTAGTCCATATTTCTGTTATTGCCGATAAGTTTGTAAAAGATCCGCATGAAGTCGTTAAAACGGGTGAAGTGGTTAAAGTAAAAGTAATGGATATTGATGTTAAACGTAATCGTATTGCTTTATCTATGCGTTTGACGGAAGAAATAGAAAGGAAAGCCGTTACGCCTAAAGATCGTGCTGCCATCAATAAGTCACAACCCCATAAAGCTCGACACACTAATAGTCGCAAGGTAAAAAATACTGCTTCGGGTGCTGGAGCAATGGCCCAGGCATTTGCAAATTTAAAAAAATAAGTTTTTTTATTAAAGAAAGAGGGTATCTCGCCGATAGATAATATTAACAAAGTAAAGTCTCACTAACTTGGTTGGTTATTCATTTTAATATTTGGGAGTTTCTTGATCGAGATCAAGAGCGTACATATTGTATGGGTTAAAATGTGGATTGGATGAATTTATACGTTCTATCCGCCTATATAAATCATTTCCTTGCCCCCCGCCAGTTAACTCCTATAATATATAGGGGTATGTAACTTTATGAATTAGTTAGACTTATTCTAAATATTGATATTATTGAGGATGACTATGGCTCTAATGCCTTTTGCTGACAATTCGCTACTGGAACTTCTTTTTGCGAATAGTCACACACCAATAGCTTTCATGGATCTGGATTTTAATATACTCCATGTTAATCAAGCTTATGCTTTAGCCCATGATAACGAGCCCGATTTTTTCTCAGGGAAGAATCAATTTGATTTGTATCCTAGTGATGAGAATAAAAAAATATTCAATGAAGTGGTAAAAACGGGAAAACCTTATTCAGTTAAGGCCAAAGCGTTTGAGCATATTGAAAAGCCGGATAAAGGTGTGACATTTTGGGATTGGAGTTTAATACCGGTAAAAGATAATCAGGGTCAAATTATTGGTCTTTTATTACAGTGTGTCGACGTGACATGGCAAGTTACGGTAGAACAAAAATTATACGAAAAAGTAAAAAAAGAATTACATAGTCATGATCAAGAATTAGAGACAATTATTGAAGAAAAAACCAAATTACTGCGAGAGACAATAGAGTTATTGCTGGATGAAAACGGTGAACGTATTAAAACTCAAGCTTTATTGATTCTGGCAAAAGAAGAAGCAGAAAAAGCAAATGTCAGTAAGTCACTATTTTTAAGTCGTATGAGCCATGAATTACGAACTCCGATGAATGCCATACTAGGGTTTTCTCAACTATTAAAAATTAATAATTTAAGTGAAAAACAAACGTCATATAATGATGAGATTTTATTAGCCGGGAACCATCTGTTATCGATGATTTCAGATATTCTGGATTTATCAGTTATTGAAGCGGGAAATGTGACAGTTACGCTGTCCGATGTATTGTTAGCACGTGTTATGCATGAAAGTATTTCCCTAGTGAATCATAAACTCAATTTTAGAAATATTAAAATTCACAATCTGATTCCTGATGATGATGA
Organism: Gammaproteobacteria bacterium; assembly: GCA_030593785.1. Classification (GTDB taxonomy): domain Bacteria; phylum Pseudomonadota; class Gammaproteobacteria; order UBA6429; family Thiohalophilaceae; genus JAGLTQ01. Next base: position 9,103 of record JAUVGM010000063.1, read on the forward strand.
CATTACATTAAGAGTTGACGAAACAAGATTAAAAGAAGTTTTGGTTAACCTGTTAACTAATGCAGTTAAATACAATACAGATAATGGCCTGGTATCAATTGGATATAAGCAAACAGGAAAAAATAATATACGAATCTATGTGTCTGATACTGGTAAAGGTCTATCGGATACAGAACAAGAGCAAATTTTTGAACCCTTT
>JAUVGM010000004.1 GCA_030593785.1 Gammaproteobacteria bacterium
AACTTACTGCGTATATATTAAGGAATCCAAAGTCCAACATTACTTCACAACGTCATTGGTTTAGGTGAAAAACTGGGCAGCATTTAAAAGCGAATATTATTGTGGGTGTCCAATTAATTATCTTCTAAATGTAGATTGCTGACAATGGCAAGTAAAATAAATAACAGCATATTTCTTAAGAGGTTTGACTTGTTATTAAAATAGATCTCCTCTGCCACCACTAAGTTTAATGGCGTGTTCAAAGGCTCGTTGTATTTTTTCTGCCTGTATTCTATTAGAAATTTTAAGTCTTATTTTGCTGCGAGCACCGTTACTCCATCTTTTTGTATTCATTTTCTTTATAACATAATTTTTGGCTTCTTCTATATTTCTATTTACATTACGGCCACGTACAATCTTGCCGTAATGTTTTCTGGTGGCTTTGATACAGTGATCATTATTTGTACATTCAATTTGTAATCTATAATAACTCATATTTTTTTTATATTTGTAGTCAGGATCGTGATCAATATAATGAGAGAGTTTAGTTTTTGGGTTTAGTTTAGAAAAATCAAGTGTGTATGTTTCTCGGGATATACTATAACTTCCATCACTTTCTTTTCGGTATTTTCGATCAATAGATCCACTAACTTCCTCTTTAAATATTTTTATTTTAATTATATTAGGTTTTATTTTTGTTACATTTAATTCCTCTAGGTATTCATATGTTGATGTTATATGGCGGGTGATTTTTGCGATTGTTTTATTTTTTTCATACCCACCATAGTTTTGAAGTCGTTTCTTAATAAAAGAAGTCGTTTCAGAAAGTGTTGGTTCTGCTTGTGCAATATTGACCAGGCTCACAAGTAATATGAAAGTAATGGATTTTAAAAGAGAGTTCATTCTATAGTTCCTGTGTTAGTTGTGTGGCTTAGCTTAATCGTGCGTCCCGTCTTACATCCCAAGAGTAACATAGAATAAAATTGCACAACATAGTTACTTAATGTAGTCAAAATGGTTCTGAACTATCAGTAATATCAATTAAATGTTGAAATGCTTTTCCAATTCTAATTGCCATGTCACTGCTTATAATACTTATATATAGGAAATCCTGATAATCTTTAATATGGCTTCCATCATCGAAGTTAATATCCGCTATAACAGCTCGTTTTTTAGTTTTAAATTGAATTTTACAGTCTTTCTTATATATCGGTTTATTAGGGCAGTTACTGTTGATTTTCACAGAAAGTAGATCTTTTAGCTTAAATGTATGAGTGTAGGCGTTCCACTCTTTATCTGATTTCCATGAAGACTTTCCCTTGAAGATAAATTTCTTATCCACCACTTGAAGCTTTAATGTTCGCTCAAATTTTTTAAGTTTCCCCTGGGTATCTTTGTTTTTATATTTATATTTGTAATTGGATGCTACAGGTGTTTTCTCAATTAACCATTCCACGGTTTTATCATAGGTAGGTGCTGCATAAATGGTATTGGAAAATAAAAAAGTAACTATGAATATAAAAAGTTTCATCGAGTGTTCCTTTTAGTGGATGCTTTTATAGCTAAATTTAGCGATGCCAGGTGATTGTTTTAACCAAGGCGTTGTTAGACTTTCTTTCTCTCATATATCTTCGTCTTACTCTTTCGACTTCGGATTTGTCTGAGGAAGGTACTATGCCTAATTGTCCATCAGTAATTGAAAATACATCAGAAATATTTTTATGTACGTATTTTGAATAATCCCATGCGCCACAACCTCCAAAGCCCCCTGAATTTTTACAATTTGAAACATGAATAATGTTACTGACTATAACTGTGCAGTATGAACCATATTTCTTTTTTACCTTACTATCACATGCAGATACAGTGAAATAGGTGTAGCCTGAGAAGGATACTGATGAAGCATAGGCGCCAGTTGTGACAATGCTAATTAGAAGGCTGGTTAAAATTATTTTTTCATAAATATTTCCTTATTATTTCCAACAATACAGAGTATAGTTCAATCCTGTTAGTTTAATAACGTTGCTTCATTTAATCACCAGCAATGAGTTGCGTCATTTTCCATTGCCCTATGTCATTCTGTACAAAGCAGGCACGGTAGTCGATAGGTGAGCGTACTTTGTTTGATTCGACATAGCCCCGTATATCCTGCTTTAGTTTGATAGGTTGCCAAATCTTTTTTTCTTCTACCCAATCATCTATACCAACAACAGCATGTGATAGTTTTGTAAGTACTCTGGATTTTTTATCAGGTTCGGCGTAGATGGGCACATCCTCGCCGACGAGTACACCATATGTGAAGGCATTAAGATCTTTAGGGAAATCGGTAAACATTCGGGGTAAGCAATAGAGTTCAGTACCATCCTTATCCCTGGTTAGTCGACCACCACCTTTTCTTATTTGGGATAGAGTTTCAAATAAACCATCCTGATTATTCTTCCATATAAGTATAAACTCATCTATTCCTCCTGCACCTCCAAAACTATTAAGAATTTGTGTTGAAGTAAAATTTTTAATTGCAGTAAAGTCTTTATTTTTAACTGCCGTGTCAAATATCTTTAGAAATTTGCTTAAGGATAGAGAGAACGAGCTATCATCTATAGGCTGGATAGTTTCCACCTCTGTGGTTGGCATACATCCACTACCATCTCCTTTGGTTATTTCAATTAAATCCGGACTATGCCAATAGTGTGTTTCTTGTATTGGATTACCCTCAGTATCGGTTTGGCCAGAAAGTGTAATAGCAAGGCTTCGACCACATTCCTGAATACTAAGTGGCCAGGCAGATGTAAGTTTATAAAGTACTTTTTGATTCAAGGGATCCAGTAAAACAAATTGTTCTCCATGAACACCTCTGCGCCACACGCTGGCAATCATGGGTGGGTAACCTTCCCAATCCAGTACCAGTTTATAAATAAATCCATCCATTGGGCCTTGGAGAGAATATTGAAAGACGAGTTTATTGGTTTCCTTATCGAATATGGATAAAAATTGCGTTCCTTTATTACTGTGGATCAATAATTTCCAGTCATATTCACCGTCTTCGGTATGTATGTCAGTAAAATATTTGACTCCTTGTTGCTGTAGTTTGGTGTACATCGATTGTACGTCTACTGGGTTTGCAAATGCATTTTCAGGCTGGAGTATGAAAGATAGGCTGAGGAGAAAAATTGTATATTTTATTGTCATATTGCTGCCGATAATTTGAGTATATTAATTAATATGGAACGATATAGCATTCAAACCAAGATAAAGCTGTTGGCCTGAAAATGGAATAGCTATTTAAATATAATTTACAAGTTGAAGCGTTTAGGGGGTATTATTAACGTTTATCCTGTGTTTAAAGCGAATTTTAGAAGAACTCAGAAGATAAAATACTTTCTTTATATACTATATTGATTTATCGTAAATATAGTTTTATTAAAAAGCGAATATAGGATTGAAAAACGATTTAGAAAACAAACCGCTTCAGTCAAGAATGATGGCCGCTGTTGACCTCGGTTCAAATAGCTTCCATATGATTGTTGCTAGTCTCGAAGAAAACGGCACGCTTAAAATCATTGATAGAATTAAAGAAATGGTTCGTTTGAGCGCGGGGCTTGATTCTAAAAATAATCTTAATGAAGAAACCCAGCAACGTGCACTGGAATGTTTAAGTCGATTCTCCCAAAGATTACAAAATATTGATGGAAAAGATATTCGCATTACCGGTACCAACACCTTACGTATTGCGAAAAACAGCAATAAATTTATCAAAAAAGCTAAACATGTTTTAGGGCATCGGATTGATATTATCTCTGGTGTTGAAGAAGCTCGTCTTGTATATCATGGTGCTGTTTATAGTTTAGCCGTGCTTGGGAACAAAAGACTTGTTGTTGATATTGGTGGTGGTAGCACGGAGATTATTATTGGTAAAAATAATAAACCAATAAAACTTGAAAGTCTTGAAATGGGCTGTGTCAGCATAACTAAAAAGTTTTTTCCTGATGGAATAATTAATAAATCAAGAATTAAGAAAGCAGATATTTTTGCACGCCAAATGGTTGAGCCTGAACGCAGAAGTTACCTGAAAACAGGTTGGGAACAATGTGTTGGTACATCAGGTAGTATTCGTTCTATTTCAAAAGTGCTATTGGCAACTGGAATTACTGATGGAACCATTACAGATAAAGGACTTAAAAAGTTATTAGATATACTTTTAAACTTTGAATCAATAAATAATATCAAACTTAATGGGCTTAATAATGATCGCCAACAGGTCTTTATTGGTGGAGTTATTGTATTAAATGCTGTTTTTAAAGCATTAAAATTAAAAGAAATGATCGCTTCAGATGGAGCTCTGCGTGAAGGTTTAATCCTTGATATGGTTGGGCGTATTAAACATGAGGACATTCGAGAGTTGTCCGTTCAGAAGTTGGCTTCACGATATGATGTCCGTCAGGAACATGCACAAAATATAATCTTATCCTGTAAGCATTTATCGGCTGAACTTAAAAAAGCCTGGTCGCTTGAAGATGAAAGTAATCAGCTTTTATTATTATGGGCTGCGCAGTTACATGAAATGGGCTTAGCCATTTCTCATGCTGGCTATCATAAGCATGGCGCCTATCTGGTGCTTAACTCTGATATGCCCGGTTTTTCAATGCATGAACAACTACTTCTTTCGTTGCTTATTCGTTATCACCGACAAAAATTCCAGTTAGAAGATTTTTCATCATTTTCTGAAAAGTACAGTAAAAAAATATTTTATTTAATTATTATATTGCGTATAGCGGTTATTCTGAACCGTAGTATTCCTGAGTATCAGGAACCAGATTATACCGTTATAGCAAAAAAAGATTCATTAACCCTGAGTTTTCCTGAACATTGGTTTGAAAATAATCCGTTAACCATTGCAGATTTTGAGAACGAAACAGATTACCTGACAAGCATTGGAATTCAGTTAATAATTAAACATTTATAATTCAGCGGTAAGATTTTCCAATAATTTTATTTGTATTGAATTTGGTTTTTGATTGGATGTTGGGTTTAATTTTTTATAGCTACCATCAGACTGCAATAACCAACTATCAGTATTATCAGATAAATAAGCCATCAAACCATCTTTTATTACCTGCTTTTTCAATGTTTCGTCTAAGATAGGAAAACAGGCTTCAACACGACGGTATAAATTTCTCTCCATCAAGTCAGCACTTGAACAAAATACATTAGGGTCATCGTCGTTCTGGAAATAATAAACACGTGAATGTTCAAGAAAACGTCCGACGATAGAACGTACGGTAATGTTTTCAGATACGCCTTTTATTCCAGGTCGTAATCGACATACACTACGAATAATTAAATCAATCTTTACACCGGCCTGAGAGGCGCGATAAAGCTCCTCAATAATACTACTGTCAACTAACGAATTAACTTTTGCAATAACTCGAGCAGGCTTGCCCGCTTCTGCATTTTTAGCTTCAGCTTGTATCATTTCAATCAGGCGCTTGTGTAAAGTAAAAGGTGACTGTAATAATTTTTTTAGCTTTGTTGCTTTACCCAAACCTGTTAACTGCAAAAATAACTTATGTACATCTTCACCAATCGCTTTATCACAGCTCATAAAACTATAATCGGTATACACCCGGGCATTACCCGGATGATAGTTTCCTGTTCCTAAATGTACATAGCGATTTAAACTTTTACCTTCACGTCGAACAACAAGTAACATTTTTGCATGTGTTTTATATCCAACCACGCCATAAACCACATGCGCACCGGCATCCTGTAAACGTGATGCCAGCTCTATATTGGCAGCTTCGTCAAAGCGAGCTCGCAATTCAACAACAACAGTCACTTCTTTGCCTAACTTTGCAGCATCGACCAGTGCATCTACCAATGGTGATGCAGCCCCTGTTCGATATAAAGTCATTTTTATTGCCAGAACTTTATGATCCTGTGCGGCCTGCCTTAAAAAATTAACAACTGGGGCAAATGACTCATAGGGATGGAATAATAAAATATCCCCTTGTTCTATTGCTTTAAACAAGTCTTCTTCATGGCGAATTCGTTTTGGTAAGCCAGGTGTGAAAGGTAAATATTTCAGATCAGGTCGATCGGAATGCTCAACAACTTCAAGTAGTCGATTTAAGTTTACCGGGCCATTAACGGTATATAGATCGTCTTGCTTTAATTTGAATTTTTTTAACAAGAAACGTGACATTTCACTGGTACAATTATCGGCAACCTCTAATCGTACCGCATCAGTTATGCGACGAGATGATAATTCACCTTTAATTGTTCCCATCAAATCATCACTTTCTTCTGCATCGATAAATAAATCGCTGTCACGGGTTACACGAAATTGATAGCAACCAGTAACGTTCATGCCCGGGAAGAGGTCACTAATGTGTGTATGAATGATTGAGGTTAGAAAGACATATGCATTACCTTTTGCATATTTTTCAGGAATTTTAATCAGGCGAGGTAAACTGCTCGGTGCATGTACAATGGCGATACGACTATCACGCCCGAATGCGTCTTTACCTTCAAGTGAAATAATAAAATTCAGGCTTTTATTAAATACCCTGGGAAACGGATGAGCAGGATCGAGTCCCAATGGACTTAATACAGGGAGAATCTGGCTGGTAAAATGACGACGAATCCAACCGGCAAGCTCTTCATCCCATTCAGTGCGTTTTAAAAAATGAACATTTTCACTTGCCAGCTCCGGTATTAATACTTCATTTAAAACACGGTATTGTTCTTCAACCAATGAATGAGTTTCACCCTTGATTAACTCCAGGATTTGTTCCGGTGTGCTGTTATCCATGGTGCCACTACTGGACTCAAGAGCCGCACGATGCATTAATCCTGCAACCCGAATTTCAAAAAACTCATCAAGGTTTGTGCTGCTAATACATAAAAAACGTAGCCGTTCTAATAAAGGGACATTTTCATCTGAGGCCTGCGCGAGTACTCGGCGTTGAAATTGCACAAGGCTAAGTTCTCTGTTGATGTAATACTCTGGTTGGGTCAAATCAATATCATTCATTTTTCTATTATATGATGGTTATATGACAATTTGGGGACAGTTTCGTTACAAATAGTTAACGTGATTAATTCTATTAACCTACCATTGTAGAGAGAATGTTTATTATCACTATTGACTTAAGTCATTTTAATAAAAAATGATTATGCTACGCTGGAGAGCTAACACTTTACAATTTAGAGTTGAATTATGACAGATAAAACCGAAGACGCACTTAATGTTTCTCTCGCCCATCCGGGTACGAATTATCTGGCATCTATTGATGAAATTAATAGTATGCCCAAGAATGCTATTTTTCCTTCTGCCAACTATCCGTATGAAAAAAAAATGAAAAAGGCGGAATATGAAGAGGAAAAGAAATTATTACAAATTGAACTGGCTAAATTTCAACATTGGGTTAAAGATACCGGGCAGAAATACCTGATTATTTTTGAAGGACGAGATGCTGCAGGTAAAGGCGGCACTATCAAACGTTTTACCGAACACATGAATCCTCGTGGTGCCCCCGTTATCGCACTAGAAAAACCGGACAAACGGGAAAAGGGCCAATGGTATTTCCAACGCTACATTCAACATCTCCCTACCAAGGGGGAAATAGTTTTACTTGATCGTTCCTGGTATAACCGTGCAGGTGTTGAACGGGTAATGGGTTTTTGCACGCCGCAGGAATACCTGGAATTCATGCGCCAATGTCCTGAGCTTGAACGCATGATCACACGTAGTGGTACTAAACTGATTAAGTTCTGGTTTTCAATCAGTCGTAATGAGCAATTCCGTCGTTTACATGCACGTCAGAATGATCCGCTGAAGCAATGGAAAATCAGTGATATCGATCTGGCATCTCTTGATAAATGGGAAAATTACACAGAAGCAAAAGAAGCCATGTTTTTTTACACGGATACCAAAGACTCACCATGGACTGTAGTTAAATCTGACTGTAAAAAACGTGCACGTTTAAATGCGATTCGTCATGTACTGGCAGACGCGGATTATCCGAACAAAGATGAGAAAGTGGCCTGTGCACCAGATGATCTGATTGTTGGTTGCGCAGATACTATTTATGAGTCAGGTGAGAAACATTTACAGCATCCACCCTTTGAATTACATAATAATGATTAAAAGGCAGTAATCTGATTATTTAGATGATTGGTTAAGTGAAAAGGCTAACCAATCGCCTAAAAATGCCGCTACCTTATTGTTTTCTATGTTCTGCACTCTTGATTATGTTTACAATCCCTATAAGTTTTATTGACTTAAGGAAAGCGATTGTCACCTGATTTTAAGCATAATGTATCCCCGATAAAAGCAATGTTATCCCGAGAGGGAGATATCGCTCTGCATAGACGAATATTTATTTTAGCTGGACAAAAAGATTGGCAAAAAGCATTCTTACAAGAGCTTTTGGCGGGGTATGAGAATGATTCACTCTGGTTGGGAGAATCAGCACCTGAAATATTTTATTCCATATCTATCAATAAAGCACAAAACTGGTTAGGCAATGAAAAGCAGGTTGTTATTTTTGATGCTAACAATGATTTTAATCCAGATAGTTTTGCCGCGATAAGCGGTATTGTTGTTGGCGGTGGGTTATTCTTTTTATTGCTTCCTGAAAAAGATAGATGGAATGAAATTTATGACTCATATTTTGGACAGCGGTTAATACAAAGTATTAATAGCACAGCTGAATTAATAGTTATAAATCAAAACAATGAAATTTATGATTTGGTTCCTGATAGAAAAAAAGATATTTCTTCTCGAAAATATATTTCTCCTTTTTTAACCGCTGATCAGCAATATGCCGTTGAAACTATTGAAGAGCAAGTTCTCAGTGATGCCAATACTCCGTTAGTTTTAATTTCTGACCGTGGTCGAGGTAAGTCCGCTGCGCTTGGTCTTGTTGCAGCAAGATTAATAAAAGCAGGAATAAAAAATATCACGATCACTGCACCGCGTATGCGGGCTACTGATATCGTTTTTAAACATATTAAAGAATTGTTACCAGATGCTGTGAGTTCACGTGGCAAAGTTCAGATTGGTGACTGCACTATTCAATTTTATTCTCCCGACCAATTGATACAGGAATATGTACCTACAGATTTATTATTAGTTGATGAAGCGGCAGGGATTCCTGTACCACTATTAACATCATTCTTACAAAAATATCCGCAATGCATTTATGCAACTACTGTACATGGTTATGAAGGAACGGGGCGCGGTTTTGCATTACGTTTTAATAAGATATTAAATGAATATAATCCTGCATGGATTAAGTTACAGATGCAAACTCCAATACGTTGGCCAGAAAATGATCCGTTAGAACAATGGATGTTTAGTTTGTTATGTTTAGATGCTGAAGTTGTAGACATTAGTTCGATGCCAAAAATTTCAGCTGATAAACTCGAGCATAAGTTGTTGTTAAAGTCTGAGTTTGTGAACGATCAAATATTACTAAATGAAGTATTTGCTTTACTTGTATTAGCACATTATCGAACGCGTCCTAAAGATTTGAAAAGCTTATTAGATGACGACGATATATCACTGTATGTCACTTTTCATAATAAACATGTTGTTGCCGTAGCATTAGTTATTCAGGAAGGGCGTTTTTCTGCTTCACTTTCAAGCTTAGTCTATCGAGGGGAGCGAAGGCCTGCAGGACATTTGCTTGCACAAACTTTAACTTATCATTGTGGAGTAGAGCATGCTGCAACACTGAATTATTCCCGAGTTATGCGCATTGCAGTTCATCCTGAATTACAACAGCAAGGGATTGGAACCGGACTTATTGATTTTATTATTAACAATGAGAGAAAGCAGGGACGAGATGCTATCGGAACCAGTTTTGGTATGAATGAGGTGTTGTTAAATTTTTGGCAGAAAGAAAAATTCAAGGTGGTGCGAATTGGTTTTACCCGTGAACAAACAAGCGGTGAACATGCCGCTATTATGTTGTTACCTTTAACTAAGGAAGGTGAGAAAGTAAATCAAGAGGCCATAACCCGCTTCAATGGGCAACTGAAATATTGGTTTAGTGATATTTTAAAAGATATACCAGTAGAAGTTAAAAAATATTTTAAAGAAGATGAAAATGTATCGTTGGAATTAACTGAGTTTGAGGGAAAGGACCTGTATTCCTTTATCCATTACTCTAGAAATTTTGAATTATGCATATCTTCTGTGACTAAATTAGTTTTAATAAATAAAGATAAAATTGCGAAGAATAATTTCCCTGAAAATTTCCGACAGGTTTTAAATGAAAAAGTAATAAATAAAATAAACTGGAAAGAAATTGGAAAAAATATGAGATTAAACGGGCAAGATGAAGCAAGAAAATTTTTGCACAAAGCAATTATTTATTTAGCTGAATAATTAAAAATGTTGATTGATTTGTCTTTAAAAAAATATCCTTGGCAACGCGTTTTCTTTTATTTGGATAGGGATTGTTACTCTTAGCTTTGTTTATGCCTGTCATCATGGTATGCAGAAAGTCAGAATAGCATTGCGGAGTGCCATTTATTTAAGGAATCTCTGCTAAAGATGCAGGTATATTTGCCGATAAATAGCGTAGTGAGGATGGAAAAATATATGTGGAATATGGAAAGCAATCTAGCAAGTGATGACTGATGTATTTTTAGTCTGTTTCAAAGTAATAGATGAAAATTAGACAAGATATTCCCAATTTAAGGCATTTTCACATATCAAAAATAAGGCATATTTGATTAGGTTGAGTATTTTAGTAAAGAATTGTTACGACTGTAGCAATATATCGATATGAACCATATAGTTAAATTCAGCGTATTGGCAATATAAATATAAGATGAGCATTTTCAATAATGACTAACAGCAGCATAAGCTCTTTGGTAACGCCTGAATTAGGGCGTGCGCTAGATTCTTGTACCAATTTGCCGAGTTTGCCGGCTGTCGCATTAAGAATTATTGATGCAAGTAAAGATCCTGATATTACGTTACATGAAGTTTCTTCGATTATTTCCAGTGATCCGGCTATATCAGCCAAATTATTAAAAATAGCAAATTCATCTCTTTATTCTCAACGCAGATCTCTTAACAATCTACGTGAAGCATTAACCCTCTTGGGATTTAATGCTTCACTAACTATTGCACTCAGTTTCTCATTGCTGCAATCATTGAGCAGTAAAAATAAAGCCAACCATGAGAATTACTGGAAGCGTTCAATTCTTGCTGCTTCTATAGCTCGTATGCTGGCTTCTCGATTGAATGTCACACGGCTTGAAGATCTTTTTTTGGCAAGCCTATTACAAGACATTGGTATTTTAGTTATTCAATGTATCAAGGAATCACCCTATACAGGTGAACAAAGCAATGATCTAAAACATATTGACCGTATTAAACTTGAGAAAGAGCTCTTAAGTGTAGACCATTCACTTATCGGTGCTTGGTTACTTGATTCATGGAACTTACCCGATTATCTAATTAAGTCAGTGTTATACAGTCATTCTTTAAATATACCTGGTGCCGATCAAAGTAAAGAAGATAGTTATTTTCATTACTGTGTAAATCTTTCAGGTACTCTTGCCGATGTTTGGTTAGATGATAATCCGGGTGAGTTATTACTATCTGTATTAGAAGTCGCGAAGCGGGTTCTTGATGTCGATAATGATGAATTTAATCAGCTTATAGTTGAAATAGATGAGTCTCTTCCAGAGATTTCAAAGATGTTTGAAATGAAATTGGTGAGTGATCGTGAACGTGAACAAGTTGTTTACGAAGCACGCGAATTACTCCTGGAAAGAAGTATTACCTCTATTAAGCAATCTGAAGATGCTCGACGTCATATTGAAAATATTACCAATCGAATTGAGAATATTGAAAAATCGAGCCGTCTAGATCATTTAACCAAAGTTTATAATCGACAATATATAGAAGAATTATTAGAAGGAGAGTTTAAAGAGGCTACTAATAATGGCTGGTCTTTATCCTTAGCTTTTATTGATGTTGATAATTTTAAGTTAATTAATGATACCTATGGTCATCTCATAGGTGATGAAATTCTTAAGTCTATTTCTGAATTCTTTTCAAACAATATTCGTGGAACAGATGTTCTTGCTCGTTATGGTGGTGATGAGTTTTTATTAATGTTGCCGGGTTCGACATCGGATATTTCAAAATCCGTATTAGAACGATTATTAGGACTACTTAGAGATGCTATAACATTGGAAGTTAAAGGGGTTAAGTTAACTGCACATGTATCTATTGGTTTGGCAACACACATGGGTGAAAAAGAGTTCGGTAGCTTAAAAGCTTTTATGGCAGCCGCTGATGATGCTTTATATAAAGCAAAATCAAAAGGTAAAGACTGCTTGGCCATTTATTAATTATTAGAAATATAAAGAGAAACAATGAATATTAAAGAAAAGTTTTCTTCGTCTCTTGAAGAAGTAAAGGGAGATGAAGCATGGCGCATGTTCAGAATATTAAGTGAGTTTACTGAAGGCTTTGATAAGTTATCAGATTTAGATTTTGCAGTCACAATATTTGGTTCGGCACGTTTTAGTAAAGAAAATAAATTCTATAAACAAACTGTTGAGCTAGCAGAAGCTTTAGCCAAAGAAGGATTTCCGATAATTTCCGGTGGTGGCCCTGGAATAATGGAAGCGGCCAATAAAGGTGCCGATGATGTAGATCAAGTATCGGTCGGCTTAAATATTGATTTACCGCATGAACAACAAAAGAACCCGTATCAAAATCTATCCCTTAATTTTCGTTACTTCTTTGCACGAAAGGTGATGTTTGTTAAGCATTCCATGGGATATGTTTGTATGCCGGGTGGCTTTGGCACAATGGATGAATTTTTTGAAGCCTTAACATTGATGCAAACAAATCGTATTTATCATATGCCACTTATTTTATTTGGATCTGAGTTTTGGCAAGGCTTGATTGACTGGATGAAACAAACCTTACTACTGCACGATACTGTATCGGATGTTGACTTCGATTTGATTAAATTAACTGATGATATTGATGAAGTAGTGTCAATTATGAAATCACATCGAGTTTGGAAACAAGAACAAATTGAATTATCCAGAAAGAGTTAGCGGCTACCAAGTAACTTTGCAACAGCTTTGTCACTGCCTAAAAGACCAACAATTAAACCGATAAGGCTTAATGAACCAAAAACCAGCATGACAAACCAAAATCCCATTTCAATTAGTTGTGGCAGGAAAACAGGTAAAGCAAATGCGAGTAGAAAAAATACGCTGCTAATAAATAAAACAATTTTTCTATTTAATGAACGATAAACAAATTCATTATTATTTTTTTCGAAGATATTTAATATTGGAGAAAAAATATTTTTAAGCTGGCTTTTCATCTTGATCTTATTTTGCCTTTAATTAATGAGTGTCTGAGAGTTTATTTTCGGTAGGTAAACCCGCTACTTTCCATTCTGGATAGCCATTTTCTAAACGTCGCGCCTGAAAACCTTTGTCTCTTAATTTTTCCACGGCATCAAAAGCAAGAATACAATGAGGTCCTCGACAGTAAGCGGCAATCTCCTGGTTAGGATCGAGTTGTTCTAAATGTTGTTCAAGTTCTTCGATGGGGATATTGATAGCCCCTTGCACATGGCCCGCTTCAAATTCTTCTTTTGGACGAACATCAAGTACAGTAATTAAATCCTGTTTTACCATTTCCAGTAATTCTGTGGCAGGGATAGGATCGAGATTATCCTTCGCCGTGAGGTAAGTGTTCACTAGCTGGTCAACATCGGATAAATGGCGTTCTGCCACTTCTCGTACTGAATCGAGTAAAGAAATCACGTCGTCGCCACTCAGGGAATAAAAGACTTTCAGTCCTTCTTTACGACTGACTACCAGTCCGGACTGCCTTAATTGTTGTAAGTGTTGTGATGTATTGGCAACAGTCAGCTTGGCAACATTGGCTAAAGATTCGACGCTACGAGAACCTTGAGCTAAAAACTCAAGTAATTCCAGACGGTTAGCATTACTTAGTGCTTTGCCGACACGAGCAAACTGGGTAAATAAATCACTTTTAAAGGTATTTGGCTTCATTTTCTTTATATCTTCACTATTCAAGTAGTTAATTGAATGCTAGACTTCTGTTAAATAATTATAGCGTGAATAAATTTCAGTGCAAACTAGAATATTATCTATATGGATGTATTCCATAATAAATGAGGTTCGTTATGTCTTTTGAAGAATTTTTATTAGCAAATGAGAAAGTGATTCGTATGAGCTTCTTTTTTGGCATGTTAGTGCTGATTGGATTGTGGGAGCTGGCCGCACCGAAACGCGCTTTGACCATCTCAAAAAGTGTACGCTGGATTAATAATTTGGGGTTGGTCTTTTTTAATAGTTTTCTCCTCAGAGTTTTGTTTCCTGCTGCCGCCGTGGGTGTGGTGGTTTTTGCCAGTGAGCAGGGATGGGGCTTGTTCAATTATGTTGAAGTACCATTCTGGTTCGAAGTAGTGGCTTCGATCATTATTATGGATTTTGTAATTTATATTCAGCATGTGATGGTACATGCGATTCCTGTACTGTGGCGCTTGCATCGATTGCATCATGCCGATCTGGATTACGATGTAACGACCGGTGCACGCTTTCATCCGATTGAAATTATTTTGTCGATGTTAATAAAATTCGCAACCATCTTATTACTTGGGCCCGCGGTGATTGCCGTTATTATTTTTGAAGTCATGTTAAATGCGACTGCCATGTTTAACCACGGCAATATTTCACTACCAAAAACACTCGATAAATATTTACGCTTGATATTGGTAACACCGGATATGCACCGGGTACATCATTCGATTGAAGATGATGAAGCCAACAGTAATTTTGGCTTTAGTTTGCCGTGGTGGGATCGTTTGTTTGGTACCTATCGAGATCAACCTCGTGCCGGTCATCAGGCTATGACAATTGGTATTAATAAGTATCGTGATCCAAAACAAGTGTCATGGTTGCCGGGTATGTTGATGTTGCCTTTTATTGGCAAGATGTCGGGTTATGTAATTAACCGTAGACAGTGGACTGATAAAGAAAGCGATTCTTACGAGATTGAAAAATGAAAAAAATATTACGAATTAGCATTTTTCTATTGTTGCTAGCAGGTATCGCAGCAGCGATTGTTTATCGTGACCAATTTGATGCCAATGCATTGGAAAGTTGGGTAAAAGATGCCGGTAGTGCTGGGCCAATAGTATTTATGTTGATCTATATAATTGGCACAGTATTTTTTTTACCCGGTTCAGTTTTAACTCTGGCAGGTGGTGCTTTATTCGGTCCCGTATTTGGAACATTCTACAACCTGACAGCCGCAACAATTGGATCTATGATTTCTTTTATTGCTGCACGTTATTTAGCACACGACTGGGTTGAGAAAAAAACCGGCGGTCGTATGAAACAACTAAAGCAAGGTGTGGAAGGTGAAGGCTGGAAGTTTGTTGCTTTTGTTCGTTTAGTACCTCTTTTCCCCTTTAATATTCTGAACTACGCGCTGGGTTTAACCAAAATAAAGTTTAGTCACTATTCAATTGCGACCTATATATTTATGTTACCCGGTGCGATTGCTTATACCTATCTAGGTTATGTTGGTCGTGAAGCGGTTGCAGGTGGTGATGGTTTAATACAGAAAATAATGTTGGCTTTTGCTTTACTAGCGATAGTTGGATTTTTACCGAGTTTAATTGGTCGTTTACGTCGTGGCCCGATGATGGACGTAGAAAACGTAAAACAAAAATTGGATACAGGTGAAGATGTACTATTGCTTGATGTCCGTTCAGCAGAAGATTATGTCGGTGAGCAGGGGCATGTAAAAGGTTCAGTTTTGATTCCAGTTGAAGAGCTTGAAGAAAGGTTGTCTGAAATAGAAAGTTTTCTGGAAAAAACGGTGATGACTATTTGTCGCACAGATCGACGTTCAGCAAAAGCAGCACAAATACTGGCAAAATATGGATTTGCTGATGTGCATGTTGTTAAACAAGGCATGACAGACTGGAATACAAAAGGTTACCCAACCGTAAATAAATAATAAATCAATTCTCCCTCCCTTTTGACAGGGAGGGAGTAATATCACTACAGCTATCATATTAATCCAGAATTCTCTGGAAAGATTAGATTTTGTATTATTTAGTCTAAACGTAACACACAGTGAAAATACAGAACCATCTCCCCTCCAGCATCCTTTTTTTGTAATGCTGTATTCAGTTTAAAATTCTTTATTATTCAAATAGTTATAGTCAACATGGGCAGCTATAAAGGAATAACTTGACTATTATTCTGTATATACTATTCTACTATTCAATTACTTAGTTGAATAGCGGATGTGTTATGTCTTTAGCAATTCTTATTTCAGGTTTGGTTACCGGTTTATTACTCGGTATTTTTGGCAGTGGCGGCTCGATTATCACGACACCGGCTTTACTCTATTTATTGGATGTTGAGCCAAAGTCAGCCATTGCCATGAGCCTGGGAATTGTTGCGGTTACGGCGACTATTACTGCACTTCAGCATTGGCGCTGGGGGAATGTGAATTTAAAAATAACTGCTGTATTTGGTGCTTTTGGTGTTATCGGTACCTATGCGGGTGCATTGCTAGGTGTTATCACCCCTATTGTTATCCAATTAACAATATTTGCACTTGTCATGTATGCCGCGGCTTATAAAATGTTAAAGCCACAACATAAGTCTGTTGGTGCAGCTGCTGTGGCAGATTGCCTTGATAGTTATAGTGATGAACTACAATATACACATATTGCTATCCATGGAATTGCCGTTGGAATATTAACCGGTGTGGTTGGTGTAGGTGGTGGTTTTCTTATAGTACCGGCTTTAGTGCTGTTATCTGGCTTGCCGATGAAACAAGCGGTCGGTACTTCACTTAGCATAGTTGCACTTAAATCATTTGCTGGCTTTGCGGGTTATGCTGGTGCTGTTGAAATTAACTATACGCTAATGGCGAGTTTTACAGGTGTCGCTATAGTTGGCAGCATTATTGGTAGTATTATTAGTAATCGTTTGCCAGCTGCATTACTGAAGCGAGGCTTTGGTACATTTTTAGTTTTTGTTGCGAGTTATATTCTTTTTAAAAACGTGTTCTAGAAATGAACATTTATTGAATAAATAAGGGAGATGCTATGTCAACCATTACAATTATTATTCAAAATGCACCGTACAAGGAAGACAATAAAGCCTGGCATGCATTACGGTTTGCCGGTGCAGCATTGACAGAAGATATGACCGTACGTGTTCACCTTCTGGATGAAGGAGTAAAAGTCGGTATACGAGGACAGCAGGTACCTGAAGGAAAAGTGAATCTTGAAGAACTACTTTCTGAACTTATCGAATGTGGTTTGGAAGCACGTGCTTGTGGCATGAGTGTTGATGATTATGGGCTTACAGAAAATGATTTAATCACTGGTATTGAAAAAAGCTCAATGAAAGCTTTAGCCAGTTGGGTAAAGTCGAGTGATCACGTTATTGCTTTTTAATAATTGTGCAATAATCCGGATATAACTATATATGAATAACAAAGGAATAAAAAATGTTTAAATTTCGTTATTATTTTTTAACAATATTTTTTTTACTACTGAGCAATACCTCTGTTTCCTTAGCTAAAGAAATTAAAATTTCACAAAAAGGAATTAATTTAAAAGCTAATCTTATTTTGGCAGAAAATAAAACATTAAAGGACGGCATTATTGTTATGACGCATGGCACTCTGGCTCATAACAAAATGGAGATTATGGTCACATTACAGCAGTTGTTAAGTGACAGAGGTTTGAGTTCATTAGCCATTAATCTTAATTTAGGTTTAAAAGACAGAAAAGGATTTTATGATTGTGCTACACCACATACGCATTTACATACCGATGCAATCCTGGAAATTGATAGCTGGGTAAACTGGCTAAAATCGAAAGGCGCAAAAGATCTTACACTGCTTGGCCATTCAAGAGGTGGAAATCAGACAGCATGGTATTCCGCTGAAGATGATGATCCTGTAATCAAACGGGTGATATTAATTGCTCCACAGACCTGGAGTAAAACTTATGCAGAAAAAGATTATAAGCGTCGCTATAAAAAAGCATTACAACCCATTCTTAATAAAGCTCAGGCATTTGTAAAAGCAGCTAAGTCAGAAGCATGGATGGAACATACTGATTTTATCTATTGTAAGGATACAAAAGTTATGGCGAAATCGTTTGTATCATATTATAAGCCTGATAAACGTATGGATACGCCATATTTGTTAAACAAAATTAAAAAGCCGGTACTTGTTTTTGCCGGCACAGAAGATACGGTTGTAAAAGGTTTAGATAAGATTGTGGCTCCTATGGCGAAGGGGAAAAATATTAAACTGGTTGTGATTGATGGTGCGGATCATTCATTCCTGGATCTTTATGCTGAAGACCTGGTGGATGCGATTGTTGATTTTCGCTAAGTTTTAAATATGTAATTAATATGGTCTTATTACTATGCGTGAGAGATCTGTATGAAAAAAAAGTCCATTATTATTTCAGTCGTTGCCATCATTGTTATTGTATTTTTTGCATGGCGTTTTATACGCCCGATGAATATCTTTATTGTCGATGATCGCTTTGCATGGCCGATTGATACTTCAGCTACACCCGCAGTATTAGGAAAACTAAGCGCAAAAGAATGTGCTGCATGTCATCAGGAATTTTATGATGAGTGGCAGACAACTATTCATAGCAAGGCGTGGACAGAACCTTATTTTCAAACAGATTGGAAGTTTGATGGAAGCCAACATTCTTGCCGTTTATGTCATACAGCATTAGATAGGCAACAACCTGAAAAAGTATTGGGTTACCGGGATACAGATAAGTGGGATCCCATTGTGGAAAATAATCCTGACTTTGATCCAGTTCTGCAACATGAGGGGGTGACCTGTGCTGCTTGTCATTATCGCGATGGAAAAATTGTTGGTGTGATCGGAAATACCAATGCACCTCATCCAACCAAGAAACTCGAAGATCCTAACCAGGTATGTGTACGTTGCCATGTTGTTGAAGGTGATAAGTGGGATACCTTTTTTCGTTTCCCACCATGCGGCACAGTAGCTGAAATTGAAAGTTCACGTTCCCGATCAACAACGAATAACAAAATAGTTAATAGACCGGGACTAAGTGGTGAGCACCTGGTATCCGATAGCTCATCATTAGGCTGTGTTGAATGTCATATGCCATTAAAGAAACGATCACTAGTGAAAGGTGGTGTGATACGAGACACGCGACAACACCTTTGGCGAGGTGGGCATGACCCTGCGATGGTGAAAAGTGCACTAACTATAAAATTTTCTGAGAATAATTTAATGGATAAAAGCCTATCATCTAAAGGTAAGAGACTATTCACCCTGATGATAATGAATACGGGTGCAGCACATTATGTTCCAACCGGAACACCGGATCGTCATTTAACGATACAGTTACGTGTATTGGATAAAAATAATAATGTGCTAAATGAAAACATGGACACAATAAAGCGTACCGTAATGTGGCGCCCTTTTATTGTTGACTTGAAGGATACAAGATTGCAACGAGACAAACCGCGCAACTATCAGATCGATATTCCTGAAGCAGAAAAAGCGGAAAGCGTTGAGGCGGTGGTACGTTATCACTTATTGGATGAAAAAAGGCGTAAGCGTATTGGTTATGAAAATAAAACCCCTATCGCTTATGATGTTTTTCGACAAAAAATAGAATTGCATGTGAAATGAGTATTCCTGCTGTATATGATGCCTGGTACCAGTCTGCTCGAGGCAGCTGGATTGGCCAGCAGGAATTTTCTATTCTTTTGAAACTTTTTACCCCTAAAGCGGGTCAGAGTTTATTGGATGTTGGTTGTGGTACGGGTTATTTTAGCCAGCGTTTTCAACAGTCAGGTTTGCAAGTGACGGGGCTTGATCCTGATTTAGCAATGATTGAGTTTGCGAAAACAAAAACAAGTCAGGTTAAGTATATTGAAGGTGATGCACTGGACTTGCCCTTTGCAGATAATTCATTTGATTACTGTTCCGCAATTACGAGTTTGTGTTTTATTTCAGAGCCAGAAAAAGCAATAGCTGAAATGCTCCGGGTCAGCCGATATGGCGTGATGCTTGGATTATTAAACCGTCACAGTTTATTGCATGTTTTAAAAAAGAATAGCGCAAGTTATCAAGGTGCACGTTGGGATACGGTTTCTGAAGTAGAACAATGGTGCTGTAAAATTAAACCTGAATTGAAAACGAAAATTAAATCGGCAGTCTTGATACCTTCTGCTGGTATACTGGCACGGTATTTAGAGACATTATTACCAGACTATTTTCCTTATGCCAGTTTTTTAGCAGTTGGAATTGAAAAGAGAACAAACGGATAAAATATGCACGCAACTTTACCTTTATTGGAAACAACCGATTTTCCGGCGATTAAACGTGGGCAACTCGAAACCTTACAAGTTAATCTGGGTTACTTATGTAATCAGTCTTGCTTACATTGTCATGTCAACACAAAACCAACACGTAAAGAAAATATGCAAGAAGAAACGGTTGAAGATATTATTCGTTTTTTACGTGGCAGCAAAATTAAAAAATTAGATTTAACCGGTGGTGCGCCAGAATTAAATCCCTATTTCCGAAAATTAGTTTCTGCAGCACACTCAATGGGAATACATATAATTGATCGTTGTAACCTCACTGTTTTACACGAACCGGGACAAGAAGATACTGCTGATTTTTTAGCACAACACAAAGTTGAAGTTGTTGCCTCATTACCCTGTTATCTGGAAGAAAATGTTGACGGTCAGCGTGGTGATGGTGTTTTTCAAACAAGTATTGAAGCAATTAAATTATTAAACCTGTCAGGTTATGGTATTGAAGGCAGTGGTTTAGAACTGAATTTAATGTACAACCCGCTAGGCGCACATTTACCCCCTGCACAATGTCAGTTAGAACAAGATTATAAACGTGAATTAAATAACCGTTATGGTATTGTTTTTAATAATCTTTATACATTAACCAATATGCCGATTAAACGTTTTGGTAGTACCTTGATTTCAAAAGGTAATTTTGATGAATATATGAATTTATTAAAAAACGCATATCAAACCGCTAACTTACAAACGGTTATGTGTCGAAACCTGGTGAGTGTAGATTGGCAAGGTTATATGTATGATTGTGACTTTAATCAGATGTTAGAATTACCGTTAACAGAAAAAGGTAAAAAAATGCATTTGAATGATATT
>JAUVGM010000104.1 GCA_030593785.1 Gammaproteobacteria bacterium
TCACGGTTTCTTTTACTTTTTAAAATAATTATTTGGCTTGCAAGTTGTGTCGTTTGTGTTTGTAAACTGACAATTTGCTTATCAATCACATCATATTGCTGATTAAGAGGTGAAATCAGTAACTAAAAAAAAAAAATAATAATTGCCACGACCGAAAGTAACATGACAGAAAGTCGTTCACGCTCATTCAATGCATCAAACTTATCAAATAACGGCTGCAACTGTGTCTGTAGACTCATTAGGGTGCAGCCTCATCCGTTTTTTTATTTTGCAAACTGAAGTTTAACCACTGTTTTTTCTTTTCTTGACGATTCATTACCAAACTTTGAAACTCGGTCCCTGCAAACGCTTTTTCTGCCGATAAACGTTGTAAATATTTTGGCAGTAATTCTGCTTTAGACGTTGTACCTTGCAACGAAATATTGGTACCCCCTCCAGCAATGCGAATTTGTGTTAGCCATAAACCATCCAGGCGTTGCCTGGCCAAGCCGCTAACATGCTCAATAAAGCCTTTGGTATTACCAAATTCATCACGACTTAATATTCCAACTACCTTTTGTTTATTAGATAGCTCTTTCGTTTTATCCATAATTCGTTTTGTCAGGGCAGCATCTTTTTTTCTTAAGGAAAGTTCAGCTTGTATTTTTTGTAACTCAGCCATGGCTATTTTTTGTCTTTGCTGCTTTTCGACCAGGCTGGCTTGATGCTGTTGCAACTGAAAATATCTAAAACCAGCAGCGGCTGAAAAAACAATAAGAAGAATGATGCTAAGCTGCATCAACATTAGCGCCGAATAATTTAGCTTTACCTTCTTTAATTCGTCTTGGTATAAATTTACTTGTTGTAAACTCATGCAGCTTCACCTTGCCCTTGCTGCTGGCTTAATGAAGCGTGTTCTTCTGAAGTTGATTCTTTTAAGGCCGCACCAATTGCAAAAAAACAATTTGCCTGATCTGCTTCACTCATTGGCGTTTGCACATCAAGTACGGCATTTAAATCAAGCAAACGCACTTGTAAGCCGAGCGCACCAGCCAGATATTTAACTACACCGGGGATTTCATAAGGCAATGGGGCTATAACCAGACTGTTAATTGCAGGTTTAGCAAAATGACTTTCGTAATAATCGAGTGAACGTTGCACCTCTAAAACAATCGCATCGAGTGAACGTTGTTGGTCGGGAGATAGTCCTTGTTCTAACGATAAACCATCTGCCTCGTTTGGATCCTCACCCAAAATCGATTTAGCGCTATTGTTGGTAGAAAGTGAGGAATAACCGACATCAATATTGCGCGCTAAATAAAGTGTTGAATCTTGTGTCAATGTCATCACGCCAGTGTTGGCATCAAGTTTTAGCAAAGCAACACCTTGCTGATCTTCCGGTAACAAAGCAGCAATATTACGCATGACCAATTCAGCGATATCTATACTTTCTACTTCAAGATTTTGTTCTTCTAAAATCTGGATACGTTGTTTTAATAACTCTTTTTCTGCAGCCGTTACATATACTAAAGGGGTACGGCCACGTTCTTTTTGACCCGGGATTTCAAAGACATCAACAATGGCATTATTAACATCGAAGGAAAGGCTATCTTTTATGCGCCAGCGTACTGCCTGGCGAAGTTCATCATCGGCAACTTCTGGTTTTTCTAACATGACTAAAGTTGAATCTGCTGGCAACAAGGTTGTGACGACTGAAAAATCTTCACACTTATTATTTTGCACAAACTGTTTTAGCGTGTTGCTGGTTTCTGCTTTATTCTCAATCGCTAAATAGTGGAAAGACTGGAGGGTAGATGGCTGGCCGGCATTACGGAATATGCATGCGTATGCAATACCTTCCTCAGAAAGTACCAATGCATTCGTTCCCTGACCGCGTTTTTTCTTTTTAAAGAAATTGAACACCCAGCCTCCGGTTCAATAGTTACATCAAGACACAAATATTTAACATACAACTCTAGCTTTCATTCGTAAGCCTATGTTTTCTTAGAGATTATAGAACAATTTTTTCTGTTTGCCTACACTCAATAACACACATAAAGTAAGCGAATAAACTACTTACCAATAACTGGCCACAATTCCAATAAAGACGGCGGCTCCCAGCCAATTATTGTTTAAAAAAGCACTGATACATAAGGCTGGCTGGCGATATCGAATTAAATATTGGTGGTAAACCATCAAGCCTGCTGCAATGGCTATGGCAACCATGTAGGTCTCACCTAGCTGAGCCTGTTCACCTATCAAATAAAGAGCGAAAAGCATCATTACTTGCAGGATGCCTATAATGACGCGATCTGCATCACCAAAAAGAATGGCCGTTGATTTTACGCCAATTTTTAGATCATCCATACGATCTGCCATCGCGTACATGGTGTCGTAAATAACCGCCCAAAGTACAGTGACAACATAGATAAGCCAGGCAATTTTCGGCACGCTATTAGTTTGTGCTGCAAAGGCCATGGGCACCGCCCAGCCAAATGCCATACCTAAAACGATCTGTGGCATATGTGTGTAACGCTTCATAAACGGATAAATTCCCGCCAGCACCACACCACCTAATGACAACAGAATGGTGAAGGTATTCATAGTCAGCACAAGCAAGAAAGCACTAAAACACAAAGCCATAAATAACAACATCGCTTCATCAGCAGAGACTCTTCCTGCAGCAATGGGGCGATCCTTCGTTCTGTTTACCCGAGGATCTATTTCCCGATCAGCATAATCATTGATCACACAGCCAGCAGAGCGCATTAAAATGACACCCAGAACAAACACCGTTAATACACCAAGATGAGGCACACCCTCTGCGGCAATCCACAACGCCCACAATGTTGGCCACAGTAATAGAAAAATTCCAATGGGTTTATTTAAGCGAGCTAAAACAGCATATTGATATGCTCGTTGTCGAACATGTGGCCAGTTAATACCCGGTTTTAAATGGTTTTTCATATTTATATTTTTTTCACTTTAACTAAAGGTACCGGAGTCACTCTATTTTGTGGTTCGATACTATTTTTAATGTAAAGAGCTATTTCAATGATTAATTTTTAATCTTGATGTGACTCCGGTACCTCTAAATATTATTTATTCAAAATAGAAGGCAAAAACACTTCATTTACGAGCAATGGCTTTTTATGTAAGTAAAAAATAGAACGTCGTCCCCAAACAGAATCAGGAGGATGGGTTAAACATTCTGTTGCACAATTAAACATACGCTGACCTTTTCTAATTTCCGCAACTTCCAATTCATCACGCTGAATTTTTGGATCAGAGAATAAAATTTCGCCTAAAGGTCGATTACCTAACTTGCCAAGAAAGCGTCGAGGCCCGGTTAATGTTTTACGTGGTAAAACACTGCGTGCAAACACCCACGGTTCGTCACCACAATAAAGTAAAACTTCTCGAATTAAAGCAAGATGCTCAGGATGTGCACCTAAGCGAAGCGCTTCATTTAACATTGGCCGTTGCCACTGTTGTGATAATACTTCGACACGAAATTCTTTTGTACAGTGCTGTAAAATTCGACGTGTTAATGAACCTTGCTCAAACAACCACGGCGCATACTCAAGCGGTACCGAATGGCTCATTAACATATCGTGGCCACGCCATACTGGCTCTAAAACATGATTGCCAAAATTGTTATGTATTATCGATTTCAAGGCTATCTCAATTAAACTGCAACTTGTTTAATTACAATATATTAAACAGCAGCATATTTTGTTGCCCGCCCTATCCAGCGGTTTAATAATGGTTCTATAAAATCTGGATAATGTTGAAATAATTGATCCGCCATTTCAGCAACCTGCGGTATTAATTCCTGATCTCGCTGTAAATCAGCGATGCGCATTTGCATCATTCCAGTTTGTTTTGTACCAAGCACTTCACCTGGCCCACGTAACTCCAGATCTTTTCTGGCAATTTCAAAGCCATCATTGGTTTCACGCATAACCGCTAAGCGTTCCCGCGCAGTATCCGATAAAGTGCCATGATACATGAGTACGCAGGCACTTTCTTGAGAACCACGACCTACCCGACCTCGCAATTGATGCAATTGCGCCAAGCCTAATCGCTCTGCATTTTCGATAATCATTAAACTTGCATTGGGTACATCAACCCCGACTTCAATAACAGTCGTGGCAACCAACAAATCTACTTCACCGGCTTTAAATTCGGACATCACTTTTTCTTTTTGCTCTGCCTTCATACGTCCATGAACCAGCGCAACACGCACATTCGTTAAAGCTTCAGCAAGCTTGTTGGCGGTATCTTCTGCAGCTTGTGCCTGTAAAGTTTCTGATTCTTCAATTAATGTGCACACCCAATAAATTTGCCGACCTTCCGAACAGGCTTGCTCTACTCTTTGTACAATCGCATCACGCTTCGATTCAGGTATGACAACTGTCTCAACAGGGATACGACCTGGAGGTAATTCATCAATGACTGAACAATCTAAATCAGCATAGGCTGTCATTGCCAAAGTTCGAGGTATAGGTGTTGCGGTCATTATGAGCTGATGAGGATGACCATCCTGTTTATTACCTTTTTCTCTTAACGCTAAACGTTGGTGCACACCAAAACGATGCTGCTCATCAACAACAATTAAACCTAATTTAAAAAACTCAACACCTTCCTGAAACAATGCATGTGTACCAACCACTACCTGTCCTTTCGAGCTGCCAATTTTTTCAATTGCATCTCGTTTTGCGGCTACTTTTAATTTTCCTGATAACCAAACAACATTGATCCCCAAAGGTTCCAGCCAACTTTTAAAGTTTTGAAAATGTTGCTCTGCCAACAATTCAGTGGGCGCCATAATCGCTGCCTGGTATCCAGACTCAATCGCTTTTAACATAGCCAGAGCAGCAACAACTGTTTTACCTGAACCTACATCACCCTGAACTAAACGCTGCATTGGATAATTATTTTCTAAATCAAAATTAATGTCTTGCACAACTTTTTCCTGCGCACCGGTCAATTTAAACGGTAAAGCAGAGAGAAACTGATTTATTAAATTTGTTTTTTTAACCAGGGCGGGTGCGTTTTCTTTTTGCATCGCAACGCGTAATTGTCGCAAACTAAGATGATGCGCTAATAGTTCTTCAACAATTAAACTTTGTTGTGCGGGATGTTTTCCATCTGAGATATCTTCTAATTGCGTATCCACCGGTGGATTGTGAATATACAACAACGCTTCTTTAACCGTTGGCCAGTGATGTTTTTTTAATAACTCAGCGGGAATTAAACTTGGAAGAGATAATTCATTGTTTTTAAGTTTTGCGATGACCTGTGACATCACATTTCGCAAGGTTAATTGATGCACGCCTTCCGTGGTGGGATAAATCGGGGACAGATTTTCATCTAATACAATCTCTTCATTTTCATTTATGAATTGGTATTCCGGATGAGCCATTTCAAAACCCACTTTCCCTCGCCGAACCTCGCCATAACATAAAAGTTTAGCACCACGTTTTAATTGATTTTTTTGCGCATTACTAAAATGAAAAAAACGTAAAGTTATAAACCCTGTGCCATCAGACAAGCGGCACAACAACATACGTTGTCTACCGTATTTAATTTCACTTAATTGAACTTCACCGGTAATTTGGCATTCCATACCTGCTCGTAAAGAACCGATAGGATAAATATGAGAACGATCCTGATAGCGTAAGGGCAAATGAAAAAGTAAATCTTCCTGATTATGAATATCAAGACGTAATAATTTTTCAGCCACTTTAGGGCCGACACCTTTTAATTTTAAAAGTGAGTTTATAGTATTGATGGAAAACTTCATTTTTTACTGTAGGTCAGACTTTAGTCTGACGCGGTTTTGAAATATCAACCTTTAACGATAAGTTATGTGGCTTCGTTATAGCACATCGTCAGCCTGAAGGCTGACCTACATTTTAACCCCTAGTTGCCCATGGTTTTTTATTCTAATTCCAACACTGCATCCATTTCGACCTGCGCATCTTTTGGTAACGATGCAACACCAATCGCCGCACGAGCTGGATATGGTTCTGTGAAATATTCTGCCATCACTTCATTCACTGTAGGGAAATGACTTAAATCTGTTAGAAAAATATTTAACTTAGCAATATCTTTTAAATCGCCACCCGCTGCCTGTGCAACAGCTTTTAAATTATCAAAGACACGACGAATATTTATTGAAATATCACCTTCTACCATTTCCATTGTTTCTGGAACCAAAGGTATTTGACCTGACATATAAACAGTCGTACCAACTTTAATTGCTTGTGAATAAGTGCCAATTGCTTGAGGTGCTTTATCTGTTTTTATTATTTCCCGCGCCATCCTATTCTCCTGAATTTTTTTAATTATTTAAATCTGGACGGATAGTGTGAAGTTAGAGAACAAGGCAAAAAGTTATGAAAAAGCGGAGCTTACACATAGTAAGTGAGCATTTTGAATAATTTTTTTGTCATACCCCTCTCTAAAATATTATAGAAGAGGGTAAACGCCGTTATCTAGCTTCACACTATTCGTCATTTGTTTATGCGTTGGATTCTGATTACTTCTTCCATCTTTCTTAACTCCCGCATAATCCTTGCAAGATGCTGCCTATTTTCGACCATAACAGTAAAACTTAATGTTGAATGAGTACCATCACGTTCAACGATATTTACATTTTCAATATTCGCTTCCATACCTGCAATCGTTGATGCCACACGCGCTAAAACACCCCGCCTACTGATTACCAGCAAGTTGATATCAATGGGGAAATCACCGTGAATATTGTCTTCCCATTTAACATCTAGCCACTTCTCAGGTTTGTTACGAAACTCTGCGACGTTTTTACAATCCTGTGTATGAATAACGATACCGCGACCTGCGGTAATGAAACCTAATATAGGATCTCCGGGAATGGGGCGACAACATTTTGCATAATTAATAACCGCACCTTCCGTCCCTTTTATCGCAAGTGGCTGTGGCTTTAACTCTTCATCTTTGTTACTGCCCGTACGCTCACCCATTTTTTTACGTATCTGTGATAAGGCTAAAGCCACAACAATAGGTATATGATTACCAAGGCCAAGTGCACAATACATATCACTAATGCTTACAAAACCCTGCTCTTCACTCACTAGCTGAACTTCGTCTTCAGGAATAACATCAATAGAGGTACCGTGTACCGCAAGACATTTATTTAATAATCGTTTGCCTAATTCTTCCGCTTCATCATGATGCAACTGGTGTAAATAATGACGAATATTGGTACGGGCTTTTGCAGTAAATACAAAATCCATCCAAATAGGATTTGGTGAGGCATTTTGTGCAGTAATAATTTCTACTGTTTGCCCCGTTAGTAATTTTGTTCGCAATGGAACTAACTGGCGATCAACTTTTGCAGCGACACATTGATTGCCAACATCGGTATGTACTGCGTAGGCAAAATCCACTGCCGTTGCGCCACGTGGCATTTCCATAATATCGCCACCGGGTGTGAACACATAAACCTCATCAGGAAACAAATCAATTTTAACATTTTCCAGAAACTCTATTGAGTTGCCGGCATGTTGTTGTAGTTCTAATAAGTCATGCAACCAGCGGCGAGCCCTTACTTGTGCACTGTTACTCGCTGCCTCGTCATCATTTTT
>JAUVGM010000243.1 GCA_030593785.1 Gammaproteobacteria bacterium
TCTTCACTGAAACGCAACATGAGTTCACCTGCATTAGGATCATCATCAACAAAAAGTATGCGTGGTTTCTTTTGTAATTCCATATTCTTATTTCTCTTGTACGGGTAGAATCAGGTTAGCCGTTGCGCCTGGCATATTATAAGCATTATTATAAATACTAAGATGCCCCTGGTGTGATTCAATTATACCCAAACTAATGGATAAACCTAAACCACTTCCCTCACCTTCTTCTTTTGTAGTGAAAAAGGGGTCGTATATATTATTTATAACGTCTTCCTCAATACCGCAACCTTGATCTTGTATAGTGACACTAAGTTGTTCATTGTCATATTTTACATCGACATTGATAACAGAATTATCTTCACTCGCCTGAAGTGCGTTTATTAATAAATTAATAATAACTTGTTGTAATTGAGATTGATCACCTTCAAACAAATCATCACCGCTATAGTTAAGTTTAATCTCTATATGATGTGTTTTAGCGGTTTGCTGTACTAATGATATTGATTTTTCTAACCATTCTTTTATTGAAAATATCCCTGGCTGTGGAGGCATTTGGCGTGAAAAATTTAAAATGCCCTTTATAATTTCTGATGCGCGTAATGTTTCACTGCGTAATGCATCAATATCATTTTGCAGGTTAGTTAATGATTTCGTATCAATATCAGCTGCATTTTTAGTAATAGTACGGCTAATTAAAGTACTGAAAGACAAAATATTATTGAGAGGGTTATTTATTTCATGTCCAATGCCCGCCGCCATTTGTCCAATACTTGCGAGCTTATTATTTTGTAACGCCATGTTTTGTGCTTTATCACGCTCACTTTGAGTATGAACTAAAGTATCTGCCATATAATTAAAAGAAGATGAAAGTGTCTTAATTTCTGAAATAGTCTGCTTGGTATTAGCACGTTGATCATATTTACCATCGGCAAAGGCTTTAAGTTGAGATGCTAACTGACAAATTGGTTTGGATATTTTTCTTACTGCAAAGCCGGCCATAATTAATGTAAGCAATAAAGCTGTTGCAGCAAATAGCCAGATAGCAATCCGATTATTCGCAAAAGGTGCAGATAAAATATCTTTATTTATCTTTGTTGCAATAACCCATCCTAATAATCGGTTTGGGTAAGGAAAAAATTCAGAGTAATAAATGAGAGAGTTTTTTTGTTTAATAATACCTTCAGCACTTTGAATGCTTTCAGTAAATAATGTATTACCTAGTTGTTCAGGTAAAGTAAAAAAAGAAGAACGAATTTGTGCGAGATGTAATTTATTTTTTTCGTCATACACTAATAATCCGTGTCGAGAAAAATCGTCAGGGTTGTTTTCAGCAATAAGAATTTTACCTCGATATAAGCGAGTAAAATTATTTGCGATACGATCAATTTGTTCACCATTGAGTGTGACAACTAAAGTGCCCATCCAAGCATTGTTATCGTAAAGTGGTACAGCATAATCAAGCAAGGGCCGGGCAAAACTAATTTCATTTTGTAATGCATAATGTGGCAAGGTGATATAACTTACCTCGTTTTTAGGCAGCTTTTCTAATATTTGTATAAATGATGTGCTTGATATTTGATGTTCAACATAATTAATGCCTTGCAAGCTTTCATATTGAGCCTGGCTGGTATTGTTTTTTGTTACTTTTACGAGAGTATCTCCTCGAATATCAAGTATACGTACCGTAAATTCACCAGGAATGATTGTTTGGAAGCCTTCAAGGTAGCGATTTATTTTTCTGCGTAAAAGTCGAACGCTTGGATGATTTTCGTCATTTGCAACAGACTTAAGAATAGGCATAAAGGATTTAATTGCCGTAGCTTGCGAGATACCCAAAACCAGGTTTCGTGAATTTTGTAATTCATGTGAAATCTCAACCGTCATACCATTAAGGCTGGTAATGATTTCACGTTTAATTTCACGCTGGTAACTATATTCACTGTAATAGCTCGCAGCCAGGGCCAATGCAACCAATGGCACCACAGTGGCGAAAAAGACAGATATAAAAATGTGGCTACGAATACGCAAAAAATAAACCTGTTAGTAGTAATGTTTGGTCTGAGCCCTGAGTTTAACGTGGATTATCTGTTACAGGAAATAGTCAAGCAGGTAGGGAGCGCGTATAATTTTGCTAATTTTTCATCATTAACAATAAAACGAATCAGGGAGTAAAAAATCATGCGAATTTGCTGGCCGCAGGCAACAATGATTCTACTCGTCGTTTTTCTGGGCATAAGCAGCATGTTAAGTGGTTGTGGTAAAAAAGGCCCTTTATACATTCCAAAAGATGCCGCTAAAACGCTGCAACAATAATTTCAGGTTTATTTATGGATTACTTTAACTATCGAGATAATCGGCTATTTGCCGAAGACGTAGCAATTGAAGATATTGCAAAAGAACATGGTTCACCATGTTACGTCTACTCGCGTGCAACATTTGAGCGCCATTGGCGTGCTTTTGATGATGCTTTATCAGCTCATGATCATTTAGTTTGTTTTGCGGTAAAAGCAAATTCAAATTTGGGTGTTTTAAATATCCTTGCAAAATTAGGTTCTGGCTTTGACATTGTTTCGGGCGGAGAACTCGAACGTGTGCTAGCTGCAGGTGGTGATGCCGCTAAAATTGTATTCTCAGGTGTAGGCAAAACAGCCAATGAAATGCGTTGTGCATTAGATGTCAGTATTCGTTGTTTTAATGTGGAATCGGAAGCGGAGCTCATTTTATTGAACGATGTTGCCGGTGATATGGGTGTTAAAGCCCCTGTCTCAATACGGGTAAATCCAGATGTTGACGCAAAGACTCATCCTTATATTTCAACAGGCCTTAAAGAAAATAAATTTGGTATAGATATCAGCCTTGCACCAGAAGTCTATGAACGTGCCAGTAAAATGGCGAACCTGAAAATAGAAGGTGTGGATTGTCATATTGGTTCCCAGCTAACTGAAACGCGTCCTTTTATGGATGCGTTAGATCTTGTCCTGAATTTAATAGATTTATTATCCGACATGGGCATCGTGATTCATCATTTAGATCTCGGTGGTGGTTTAGGAATTCAATATCGTGATGAAACGCCGCCTTTGCCTGCGGAATACGCAAAAGCATTATCTGCAAAATTAGAAGGGCGTGACTTACAAATTCTCATTGAACCTGGCAGAGCAATAGCAGGTAACGCGGGTATCCTGGTCACACAAGTTGAATTCATGAAAAGTAACGATGAAAAACACTTCGCCATTGTTGATGCTGCAATGAATGATCTTATGCGCCCTGCGTTATACAGCGCATGGCAAGAAATTATTCCTGTTACTATTAAAAAGGGTGATAGCCAACGTTATGACATTGTAGGCCCGATATGTGAAACGGGAGATTTTCTTGGTAAAGATCGTGATTTAATTATTGAAGCAGGTGATCTGCTTGCCGTACGTTCTTCTGGTGCTTACGGTTTTACCATGAGTTCAAATTACAATACGCGTCCGCGAGTAGCTGAAATTATGGTAGATGGTGATATGGTGCATGTTGTGCGTGAGCGAGAAACAATAGAATCACTTTATGCAAACGAGCATGTTCTTCCATAAATAAATGATGGATCGTATTGCTGAAGATGAATTAATGACTGGTGAGAAGCAGGCAAAAGCATATGCTTTTGCCGACTTCAGTGAACCACATAATTTATTTATAGAGTCCTTTCTGGAAAAATTTTCTGAGATACATTCTGGCTTTAATGATGTTGTACTCGATTTAGGTTGTGGTCCTTGTGACATCACTCGACGTTTTGCAACAGCTTATCCAGATGCTGGCTTTCATGCTGTAGATGGCTCAGCAACCATGCTTAAGTATGGACAAAAGTTAAATGAGCAAGCCAAATTAACGACGCGTATTAAACTTATTGAAACTTCTTTACCGGATGTAGAGTTACCACAACAGTTTTATCACGTCATAATTAGTAACAGCTTATTACACCATTTAAATAATCCGTTTAGCCTCTGGGAAACTATTCAGAAACACGCAAAACCTTTTGCTCATATTTTTGTTATGGATCTTATTCGTCCGCTGGATGAGCAAACAGTCAAGTTTATTTCAAACGAATATGCTACTGATGAACCTGAAATTTTAAAAGATGATTTCGAAAATTCGTTACGAGCAGCATATACAGTTAAAGAAGTGAGAAAGCAGCTAGATAAAATGGGCCTGAGAAATTTACAGGTAGAAGAAGCCAGTGATCGTCATATGATTATTTATGGTGTTTTATAAAAATAATATTAAGCCTGTCGTTATTAATGCGGGAAATGCCTGAAGGTATAAAATAGACATTTTTGCTGTTATAGCACCATAAAT
>JAUVGM010000124.1 GCA_030593785.1 Gammaproteobacteria bacterium
TATGTTGATAAAATAGTTTGCATAAATTTAATAGCTATTTTTACGACTTCTATACTAAACTATATATTATATATTGATCGATATTAATACATTATTTTATTCTTTCTTTTGTTACAATACAAAATTAAAAGATCATATTTCGGTTAAAATAATGAAAATTCTTCAAATTTGTATGTCACAGGGTTTTGGCGGTCTTGAGCTATATGTGCTGAAAGTGGCAAAGTTTTTGGCTGGAAATAATTTTGATCCAAGCGTATTAACGAAAAAAAATTCATTTTTGTATAAAAAATTATCTGAAAATCAAGTTTTGAGTGATAGTTTCAGCTCTGTTTTTTATCACTTCCCTTTATTATCTGCCCTCAGGTTAGCCAGGTATATTGATACGAATAAGATAGATATCTTACATATCCATTGGGGGAATGACCTTTTATTTGCTGTATTAGCTAAAATATTTTCTCGTAGAGAAGTGAAGTTAGTTTATACAAGGCAAATGTCTTTAACTCGTGCAAAGGATGACATTTATCATCGTTTTTTATATAAAAATATTGATTCGTATATCGTTATTACCCGAGCTTTATATAATGATGCGATAAAGTATCTTCCAATTAAACCTGAAAATATCCATTTACTTTATTATGGGGTGCCGGCAACTAATGGAAGTAAGGATATTTGTGATAAATATCTCAATGAATCAGGGTTGGATAAAAATATATTCAGGCTCGCTATATTTGGCCGGGTTGAAAAAGGTAAAGGGCAACATCTTGTTATTGAAGCGGCTAAAAAATTATTAGAGAAAGGTCAAAAAATTCAGGTTGCGATTATTGGTCATGTTATGGATAAGGATTATTTCAAGCAGCTTGAGACTGATATTAAAGATAATAACCTGGATAGCGATATTTTTTACTTGGGTTTTCATTCTAGCCCGACTAGTATTATGCCTTGTTTTGATGCTGTGGTACTTGCAACTAAATGCGAGACATTTGGTTTGGTATTACCGGAAGCGATGCGCGCAGGGGTAACCGTTATTGGTTCAGATTGTGGCGGTGTACCTGAAATAATTGAGCATGAAAAAACCGGTTTATTGTTTGAGCCGGAAAACGTTATTGATTTAACTGCGCAACTATTAAAGCTTGTTGAAGACAGAAATTTTTGTACTCAACTTGCAAAAGTAGGAAAAGAAGATGCGGATAAACGCTTCTCGGAAGAAGCACATTTTGCAAAATTATTAGAGCATTTTGAAACAGCTTAAATTACAGTAGGAAATTAAGCTCGCCCTTCTTTAATTAATCCGTCGAAATAAGCAATGGTTTTCTTTAAGCCTTCTTCAAGCTTAATTTTTGGCTCCCAATCCAGTTCTTTTTTAGCTAGGGTTATATCGGGTTGGCGTTGTTTTGGATCATCCTGAGGTAACGGGTTTAAACTCAGTTTGGATGTTGAATTTGTCATCTCAATAATTTTTTCTGCGAGTTCTTTTATAGTAAATTCGACTGGATTACCCAAATTAACCGGGCCGGTAAAATCATCCGAGGCCATAAGACGGATAAACCCATCAATCAGTTCATCAACATAACAGAACGAACGACTCTGTGAACCATCACCATAAATAGTAATATCTTCGCCTTTCAAAGCCTGAATTATGAAATTAGATACAACACGTCCATCACTCGGATGCATGTTAGGTCCATAGGTATTGAAGATGCGCGCAACTTTAATTTTTACATCATGCTGGCGATAGTAGTCAAAGAATAATGTTTCAGCACAACGCTTTCCTTCGTCATAACACGAACGAATACCAATAGGATTTACATTACCCCAGTAATCTTCTGTTTGTGGATGAACATGAGGATCACCGTAAACTTCACTGGTTGAAGCTTGCATGATCTTGGCATTTTGGCGTTTTGCCAATCCAAGCATATTGATGGCACCTAATACGCTGGTCTTATTAGTATGAATTGGATTGTGTTGGTAATGTGGTGGTGAAGCGGGACATGCCAGATTGTAAATTTCATCAACTTCCAGATGAAGAGGAAATTCCACATCATGACGAATTATTTCAAAATAAGGATTGTCTATTAAATGAGCAACATTTTCTTTTGTTCCGGTAAAAAAATTATCCAGACAAAAAATTTCATTGCCTTCATTTAATAGTCGCTCGCAAAGATGAGAACCTAAAAACCCCGCACCACCCGTGATAAGAATACGTTTACGATGATAATTATCCATTTGCAGCATCCCGCCCAATTGTTAAGTAACTAAACCCGAGTTTATGCATAAGCTTAGGTTCGTATTGATTACGGCCATCAAAAATAACATGAGACTTCATTAGGTCTTTCATTTTTTCAAAGTCCGGGTTATTGAATGGTTTCCACTCGGTCACAAGAATAAGTGCATCAACATCAGGTAAAACATCGTACTGGTGTTCTGCTAATTTTAAATGTCCATGATTAAACCATTCTTTAGGTAATTCTTCGTGAGCAATCTCACTGGCGACAGGATCGTATGCAACCACTTTGGCGCCAGCAGCGATGAGCTCATGTAAAATGACTTTAGAGGGGGCTTCACGCATATCATCTGTGCCGGGTTTGAACGCCAACCCCCATAACGCAAACGTCATACCGCTAAGATCTTTACCGTAGCGGTCAACGATTTTTTCAAATAAACGATATTTTTGCTGATTATTTCGTTGTTCAACGGCCTTTAAAATAATGGCATCATAATCGACTGAATTTGCAGTACGTATTAAAGCTTGTACATCTTTAGGGAAGCAGGAACCACCGTAACCACATCCAGGGTAAATAAAGGAAAAACCAATTCGGCTATCTGAACCTATCCCCTGACGTACATTTTCAACATCAACGCCTAAAATATCACAAAGGTTAGCAATTTCATTCATGAAAGAAATTTTTGTCGCAAGCATTGAGTTGGCGGTGTATTTTGTCATTTCAGCATCACGGATGCCCATGATGATGATGTGCTGATGGTTACGAACGAAAGGTTTGTATAAATCATGCATCAGTTCGGCTGCTTTATCCGTTGCAGTACCGATAACAACACGATCCGGGCGCATAAAATCTTCAATGGCGGCGCCTTCTTTAAGAAACTCTGGGTTGCTAGCAACATCAAAAGTGATATCAAGTTTTCTTTTATCAAGTTCGGCTTGAATTTGTGTAGTAACTTTATCTGCGGTTCCAACGGGAACGGTTGATTTATCAACAATGACAGCATAATCCGTCATGTATTTACCAATATCACCTGCAACGCCTAATACATATTGAAGATCGGCTGAACCATCTTCGCCAGGTGGCGTGCCTACAGCGATAAATATTAAGTCGGCACCATCAATAACATCGGCTAAAGAGGTAGTAAAAGCCAACCGCTCTTCTTCATAATTGGTTTTGACCAATTCTTCCAGGCCCGGCTCATAAATAGGGAGTATGCCTTTATGTAAGTTTTTGATCTTGGTTTCATCAATGTCAACGCAGGTTACTTGATTGCCGCGTTCAGCAAAACATGCACCGGTAACAAGGCCAACATAGCCTGTGCCAACAACAACTATTTTCATTTATTCAATCCCAGTCTATTAATAATTAATGCGGTATTTTACATTAAAGGGGTTATATTTGGAGAGTTTTTAGACAATTTATGTCCATTAGGTTTATTTTTTCGTATTTATAATTTCATCTATCGCATTTGCTACCTTCGAGACAGGAGCTGAGCCAGATTCATCAGCAACAACTGCTTTATGGTTCCCAAATAAAGGCGAATATCCAAACACATTGGGTGAAACAGGGAAAATACAAACAGTGGGCGTATCCGCAACAATTGCCAGGTGGCGTAAACCAGTATCATTAATCACAATGGTTTCTGCATGGCAAACAAGTGAAAAGTCATCAGGGCCAGCATTAAGGTTTTTAAAATTATCGTATTTACCTATTTTTTGTGAGATTGATGCTGCTATTTTCTTTTCCCAATCAGCAAGTCCAGAAAGCAATAGGTGATCAATGTTTGGATATTTCACACACATTTTTTTAATGAGTTCTATCATGTATTCTGCGGGCCAACACCTATCTATTGTTGATGCCGTAGGAAAATAAACAATATAGGGCTTATTATAAACTCTTTCAGGCAAGGAGTAGTCATAGTGTAAAGGCCATTCATACTGGATGCCAATAGTGTTGACTTGCTCAAGAAACGTTTCACCTTCAAACCGATAATGGGCACGAGGAATTGCTATGTCATATAGAAACCGATGTAAGCTTTTATGCATGTAACCGATTTTTAAACCTGCAGGGTTTAGTTTAGTTATCCAAAAAGAGCGGGAGGTTGCAGATATATCAAAAATAATGTCCTGATATCCCAACTCTTTATAACTTTGATAATTTTCCTTAACGGTATATTTTTTTTCATTTCCTTTAGCAACATGAAGATGATCAATAAGATCTTCAGGAATGCCTTTCATATAATTTGTAACGACACTGAGAGTTAACTGAGCATTGGGAAATGCCTCTCTTAAAGTAATGAGCATGGGTCTAACTTGAAGCATATCACCAAGGGCAGCATGTTTAATGACAGCAACTTTTTTAACTTTATTTTTATCGAGTTTCTCTGCTTTGTCACGAGCATGTTTTGAAATCCAGGATTGAGGTGCAGCCCATATTTTCATAAATAGTACCGATTTTATTTTGTGTCAGATGATTGTTGCATAAATTTATCAATCATATTTGTTACATCTTCAACAGTTATCAAATTCATTGCCCATTCGTCTCGAATTCTTGTTCCCCAGGCAACATCATTAACTTTTTTATGATGTTTTTTAAGTACAGCATCAGGATAACGATTAACGACCCATTCAGCACTTAAATAGGGCCTGGCACGATCTGGATTGGTCGTCGCATAAAGACCTATAACAGGTGTATTCATTGCAGTTGCCATGTGTGCAGGACCTGAGTCAGGGCTTATCATACAAGATGCCCCTTCAATGATAGATAATAGTTCTTTTAAATTTGTTAAGCCGATTAAATTTAAATGTGTAAGTACAGATGATTCGGTAATTCTCTTGCCATACTCTTTTTCAATTTCTGAATTGCCACCCGTTAATACAACATCAAGACCGTATTTTTCTTTAATGTAATCTGCAACCGCGGCATAACCTTTAGAATTCCAGTTGCGGTAGGCTTTACTTGAGCAAGGGCTAATAATTATATAGTTAGAAATGTTACCAAGTGATTTTTTAGCAGAGTTATGTTCTTTATCTGGGACAGGAATATTCCAGTTCGTGAAATTGTTTTCAATACCTAATGTTTCTGAAAAACCAAACAGGCTATCCATTACATGTTGTTGTGAGACAGGATTAATTTTTTTGTTGGTAAAAATCCATTGACCATCTTTAGCCCGCTTTCGATCAAAACCAATTTTAATTTTTGCTTTTATCATTAAGCTAATCAAACTTGCTCTTAATGACATCTGCATATGTAGAAGGACATCAAAATTAATGTGATTAAGCTGTGAGCGTATTTTTAAATATTCTGAGATACCGGCTTTTTTATCGAAAACAATAAAATCAATATCACTAATACCTTTTATTAATTCATATTCGGTTTTGCCAATGATCCAGGTGATTTTTGTGCTTGGCCATTGATGCTGAATTGTTCGAATAACAGGCAATGTATGACAAATATCCCCAATAGCAGATAATCTTAAAATACAAATATTCTGGGGAAGTGTTGAGAAATGTAACATCGCAGGGTTCAGGTTAGGTTTTATTTTTTATTTTCATGATTTTAGCATTATAATACATAAGTTATTCTAAACTAAGAAATTAATAATAATGAACTCTACTGAATACCATAAAAATGGCCAGCATATTCGCTATGATGCGGACATTTTTAATAGCATTGATGATGTTAGCTTTAAATCCAAGGTCTGGGCTCAGCGCTCAGCGATAGTTGGTTTTGCTGAAGGTCGCGGAACAACCTTTTTTATACAGCATCAGGGCAGAGACTTTGTCTTAAGACATTATCAACGTGGTGGTTTAGTCGCTAAAATATCTGAGGATCAATATCTTTGGACTGGATTAAGATTTACCCGTCCGTGGCGTGAATGGGTATTACTTGAAAAAATGCAGGAAAAGGGCTTGCCAGTTCCAATTCCTGCAGCAATTAACGTTGAAAGGAAGGGCTTATTATATACGGCGAATATAATGATGCATCGAATCCCTCATTCGAGAACGTTAACGCAAGCTTTGATGAGCGAAGAATTATCAGAAGGATATTGGATAGCTATAGGAAGTGTCATACGCCGTTTTCATGAAGAAGGTATTTATCACTCGGATCTAAATGCTAATAATATATTACTTGATGATGGTGGACGTTGTTATTTAATTGATTTTGATCGTTGTGGAATCCGAAAGTCAAAATTAAAATGGAAAAAAGAAAATTTGTTACGATTAAAACGTTCGTTAAATAAGTTCTTCAACAATGAGAAAGTATTCCATTTTTCTGATGGAAGTTGGCGTTCATTGTTGCGTGGTTATGGTTGGGATGATGTTTTATAACGTTAAATATTAAATAGATTCTTAGTTAAGTTGATTTATCTAATAATGAACCTTTAATTTAAAATTAGTCTTCCATGTTGGCTGTTTAAAGGTTCATATCATCAGTTTTATTAATTAGTAGAATAGTCCACCATTTATGAGGATCTATATTTTCTTCGAAAATCGAATCTAAATCACTCATGTTATATTCAACAAGTCCGTTATCGGTTTCTCGATATAAATGTGTATAGACACTTTGAACTGCATTAACAAATTCAGATTTACTAATTCCAGATCTTAATATTGCATACGGCCAAAACTCAGTCAGTGTCGGGACATGTGGGTGAGACAATAAAAATTCTTTTGCTCCAAGTAAAAACTGTCCTTCATGACCTTGTGTATCCATCCATATTA
>JAUVGM010000096.1 GCA_030593785.1 Gammaproteobacteria bacterium
CCTTCAACCAGTTTTAGTTCTTTTTGTTTTTCGATTGTGGTTTCAAAATCCAACAAAGCCAAACCATCTGTACTACCTGATGTACCTTCTATAGCATATGGATCATGTAGTCTATTGCCTAACATTTGATAACCACCGCAAATACCAATGAGTTTTCCACCATATCGCAGATGTTTATTAATATGCGCTTGCCAGCCTTGTTGAATTAACCACTGTAAATCACCTTGTACACTTTTGCTGCCTGGCAAAATAATCAGATCGGCATCTGGTTTTTCCATATCTGTTGCGATGTACTGTAAGTTGACCTGCGGATGTAAACGTAATGCATCCAGATCGGTATGATTACTGATATGGGGAAAGACGGGAACAACGATGTTAAGTTGTTGTTGAGTGTTATCTATAATTTGCTCGACTTTTACACTGTCTTCCGCCTCAAGATGAAAACCATGTAAATAAGGTAATACACCAAAAACTTTTTTCTTGGTTTTATCTTCTAACCAATCAAGCCCAGATTCTAATAAACTAATATCTCCACGAAAGCAGTTGATGATAAAACCCAAAGTGCGATCCTGTTCAGATTTTGATAATAAATCTAATGTGCCGGTAAGGTGAGCAAAAACTCCGCCACGGTTAATATCGCCCACAATGATAACAGGGCAATCCACTTCTTCTGCAAAGCCCATATTCGCAATATCACGATCACGAAGATTAATTTCAGCAGGACTGCCTGCACCCTCAACAATGATCCAGTCATATTGTTCTTTGAGACGATTATAGGATTCGAGCACCGCTTTCATGGCGGTGGTTTTGTATTCGTGATAATCCACTGCTGTGAGATTTTTCACTGCATGGCCGTGCACAATAACCTGAGCACCTGTGTCTGAATTAGGTTTAAGGAGAACGGGATTCATATCGGTATGCGGTTCTACGCCAGCGGCTAATGCCTGAACTGCCTGAGCACGTCCAATCTCACCACCATCAACTGTTACTGCACTATTCAATGCCATATTCTGTGGTTTAAAGGGTACGACTCTTTCCCCTCGGTTTTTAAGTATTCGGCATAGTCCTGCAACAAGCGTGCTTTTCCCTGCATCTGAAGTAGTGCCTTGAATCATTATTGTGCGTGCTTTACTCATCAGCATATTTTGACATGGACGGGCATTAAATAGAACCAGGATAATATTGGACAAAATACTCTGTGCTCATTCGGTTAATCATTTAAAATAGGAACTATGTTAATTTCCATGACAATCATTGCTGCGTTACTCATTGATTATGTGTTTGGTGAACCCAAACGCTGGCATCCATTGGTGGGATTTGGAAATACTGCCAATTGGTTAGAAAATAAGCTAAATAAATATGATAGCAGTCATCCATTTTTGTCATATTTAACGGGTTTATTAGCTTGGGGAATCATGGTTATTCCCGTAGTGGCTTTAATTTGGTTGCTTAACCAATATCATTTTCAGGAAACGTACGAACAAGTTATTTTTGAAATGATTATTGGTATTTTATTTTTAACTGTTACCTTGGGAACCAAAAGCCTAATACAGCATGCCAGAGCGGTGAGTAACGCATTAGAACAGCCAGATATCACACTTGCCAGAAAAAATATTGGCATGATAGTGAGTCGTGACGCGTCAGATAGCGATGAAACCGCAATTACAAAAGCGACGATTGAATCTGTACTGGAAAATGGAAGTGATGCTATTTTCGCTGCGATATTCTGGTTCGTCCTATTTGGTGCTCCCGGTGTAATCCTCTATCGTTTGGCGAATACCCTTGATGCAATGTGGGGATACAAGACAGAGCGCTTTACCTATTTTGGTTGGGCTGCTGCTCGGATAGATGATGTTTTAAACTGGCTACCCGCACGTTTAGCAGCACTGAGTTATGCATTAGCAGGAAACACATATAAAGCACTATCGTGCTGGTACAAACAGGCTTATCACTGGCATGGAATTAACCCTGGAGTCGTGATGGCAAGCGGAGCGGGCGCATTACAAGTTTCGCTTGGTGGTATGGCTCGATATCATGGTAAAAATATAGATCGCCCGTTGCTAGGTATTAACAATGAGCCGAAAGTTGTTGATATCGAACGGTCAATAAAATTAGTGTATAAAAGCATATTCATTTGGGTAGTGGTGATATCAGTAGGGGAGTACTTCATTGTCTGGTAATAAAGAATTTACACATTCTGGACTAAAGCATGGCGGTCGAATCAAAGTCGCAGCTGAAAAATATAACATTCCAGCAGATGACTGGTTGGATCTATCCACTGGTTTAAACCCAAATGGTTGGTCAGTACCGAATGTGCCTTCATCCATCTGGCAAACACTACCAGAAGATAATGATGGTTTGCAGAGTGCTGCGTGTGAATATTATGGTTGTGATTATTGTTTGCCTATTTCAGGGTCACAAGCAGCAATTCAAATTCTACCTAGCCTTCGTTCTTTTTCAAAAGTAGGCGTAATTTCACCTACATATGCAGAGCATGAATATAATTGGAAACAAGCAGGGCATGATGTTGTTCAATTATCTTTGATGGATGTCGAAAATAAGATTAATGAACTTGATGTACTTGTTGTTATTAACCCAAACAATCCTACTGGTGAGATTGTACCTGCAGAAAAATTATTAAATTGGCATCAACAACTTTCCACGAAGGGCGGATGGTTAATTGTTGACGAAGCCTTTATGGATGTAACGCCCGAAAATAGTTTGTTGTCAGCAGGAATTAAGCCCGGGTTAATTATATTACGTTCATTAGGAAAGTTTTTTGGACTGGCGGGTGTACGTTGTGGTTTTGTTATTACGGATAAAGAACTATTACAACGTATGGCTGATAAATCAGGTCCATGGTCATTAACAGGGCCAACACGATATATTGCTAAACAAGCATTACAAGATAAAAACTGGCATGTAAAAACAATTGAAGACTTGAAATGCTCAAGAGAACGTTTACGTGAAATGTTAATTGGTAGTACTTATTCACCTAATGGTGGAACAGCTTTATTTCAATGGGTAAAGCATCCTAATGCAAAAAGTATTTCTGATGCTTTTGCTAAGCAAGGGATATTAGTTCGCTATTTTGAAGAAGGTGTTCCAAGTTTACGATTTGGATTACCTGCGAATGAAGTACAATGGCAACGGTTAAATAATGCTCTTAATCTATTATCCTGTTTAGTAGAAACAGCAGAGAAAACTAATGAGAATAAATTGTCACATGTATAAATATTTAAGTATTATTTTTTTAAGTTTAGTATTTTATACGTCTATTTATGCTGAAGTAAGTGTGAAAGATGATCAAGGAAATATTGTTACCTTGCCACAGCCCGCTAATCGAATTATTAGTCTTGCACCTCATATTACGGAATCACTATTTGCAGCCGGTGCTGGAGATAAAATTATTGGCGCAGTAAATTACAGTGATTATCCGGAAGCCGCTAAAAAAATTCCTCGCGTAGGTGGTTATCCTTCTGCGGATTTAGAAAAAATTATTTCACTAAAGCCGGATCTCGTTATTGCCTGGCCCTCAGGAAATAATCTTAAACAAGTTGAAAAATTAACTGCGTTTGGAATTAAAATCTTTATGAGTGAACCCCGTTATCCTCAAGATATTGCTAAAACGATACAACGTTTTGGTGTCTTGGCGGGAACAACTAAAGTAGCAGATAAAGCCACGAATGAATTTTTACAACACTATCAATTATTAAAAACGAACTATTCAAAAAAACAAAAAGTAAAAGTTTTTTATCAAATTTGGAATAAACCCATAATGACAATTAATGGGAATCATCTTATCTCTGAAATAATTGAACTTTGTGGAGGTGAAAATGCATTCGCTGATCTTAAAACTTTAACACCACGAATATCACTTGAGTCTGTACTTGCTTCGAACTCTGAAGTAATTATCTCAGGGGGAATGGGTAAAGCACACCCTGAATGGG
This sequence comes from Gammaproteobacteria bacterium, assembly GCA_030593785.1. GTDB lineage: Bacteria > Pseudomonadota > Gammaproteobacteria > UBA6429 > Thiohalophilaceae > JAGLTQ01. The sequence continues at coordinate 3,951 of JAUVGM010000096.1, forward strand.
TTGATGAATGGAGACCTTGGACAGATTTGCCAGCAGTTAAAAATGAGCAGCTTTACTTTATTGATCCAGCTTTAATGCAACGAGTAGGGCCACGCATACTTTTTGGTGCTGACAAGTTATGTGGGTTTTTAGAAAAAGCGAGAAACTAACCTAGAGAGAGTTTTGTATCTCTTTAAGTTTTTTAACCTCTATTCCAGCAGTTTCGGCTTGTTTAATTGCTCTATCTAAACGGCCAGGTGCAGATCGTCCCATACACATATGTTCTAAATCACCATCAATCCCTGTTTTGAATCCTTTAATTAAGTTTTCACGTTCTAAATCATGGCCTACTAAGGTAGCTTGTATATCCATCACTTCATTCGCCACTTCAATGGCAAGATCATTATGATTCTGCCAAAGGTCATCAACATTGCCCTTGGTGATTAAACCAGAAATATTGGTTGTTAAAATATAAACATTTTTAATTAATAGCTCTTCTTCCATTTTTTCAGCAGAGGCAACTTCACATGCAGGAATATCGAGTGTTGCTAAAGCATCGACCAGAAGAGATGCATTTGGTCCAAAGCAGGGTGAAGGAATTAATACTTTAGAATCTTGTCCTTTTTTCTTTTCAAACCAAACTGAGATAACCGTTGGTTCTTTAAAGTCATGCGATTCCCAATCTCCAGGTAGTAGTTCATTCTGTAATAAAGCAATACTGTTATTCCATACAGCAGGGAGTTTATCTAAACAAGCTTGTAAATCATTTTCACCAACTGATACGAGAACCATTGCTGGATTCGGAATTTCCTTCGCTAATACATCTAAGTCAGTGTTACGTGAAGCTGGGTAAACAGGGTGTCCAAGTTTTAAAATTGCGCGAGCAAAGACACTGCCCATTTCACCTAGACCAATAACAATTACAGAATTTTTATTCATAGGATACCTAATAATTTATTTTTTAATTTAATAAGATACTTAACTTTCTGCAGCATTAGTCGCATTTTCAATCATTTCACTATCTGGCTGAACCGAAGAAAGTTTTTCGACTTTATATAGCCATAAAAGACTAAGAATAATACCTATAACAGCAGGAATGGCAAGATAGTTTACAAATTGCCATCCAAATTTGTGATGCAAAATACCTGCTGAAAGGGATGCTGCAGCAACGACAGAAAATACTAAAAAGTCATTTGTTGCCTGGGTCTTAAACCTTTCACTTTCTGAGTAAGTTTCTGTTAATAACGTCGTTGCCCCGATGAATAAGAAATTCCAACTAATACCGAGTAATAATAATGCAATCCAGAAATGGTAGGTAGTTGTGCCATTTAAATTGATAACAATACAAGCAATAGCGAACACGGCACCTAAGAACATGACTCGTAATAAACCAAACTTTTTGATTAATGATCCAGTAAAGAATGAAGGTGCAAACATACCTAACACATGCCATTGTATAACAAAGGCTGTATCTGAATATGCATGGTTGTGATGTTGCATTGCAAGAGGTGTTGCTGTCATTAGTAATGTCATTGTTGCATAACCTAACATGCCACTTATTAAAGCTATTATAAAACGTGGCTGCTTTATAATGTCGATTATTGGACGGCCGCTATCTTGTTTTGTATCTGTGTGAGGTTTTTTATGTGGCAAGTCGAGAAAGCTTAATAATACAAAAGATAAAATATATAAGATAATAATTGATGCGTAGCTAGCCGCAAATGCTGCATTGGCTATAATATCTCTGGTGTGATTAGCGAGGTTTGGTCCGATGAGCGCGGCTAATACTCCACCTGCGAGCACAAAAGAAATTGCTCTGCTTTTGTGATCGGTGTCAACACTATCGGCAGCAGTAAAACGATAAAAGTTTGCAAACCCGGAAAATACACCAATTAATATACTACCGATAATAAAATATAAAAAGTTATGTTCGGTAACAGCATAAGCACATATGGCAGCGCCTAGCATTGCAATAACAGTACCGAGTAAAAAAGTAGATTTACGCCCAATTTTTGCCATTAGCATAGCCGCAGGAATGCTGGTGAGCATGGTGGCTACCAATTGTAGTGTAAAAGGTAGGCTGGCATAAATTTTATCATCAGCAAGTGCAAAGCCAACTAAAGCAGTAGTGGCAACCATCAAGGAAGTACCGCTCATAAATAAGGCCTGGCACAATGCTAGTATAGGTATGTTTCGTTTAAAACTGTTACTTGTGTTCATTAAGAAATTATACAGATAGCAGAAGAGGGAAGTAAGTTGTTTATTGAATAGAGAGAAAATAGATGGCCCAGGCCAGCCTCTCGACTGTTCCAGTCTCACCTTCTTCAGGCTCGCGCTTTGCTTGGCCGGAATGACGTTATTTTAAATGCTTGTTAATGCATCCAGGTTCAAATCTTGTCATTCCTGCATGATCATAGCGGTAAAAGTGGTGCAGGGAAGCACCGTTTAGGAATCAAAGGGTGAAATCCAGTAGTTTAACTTCTGTTTCGGCTGAATCTTTGTTTATTCTGAACAAGAGTTCACAATACTCATTTTGTTCATCGGTTGGGGACGGATCATCAGAACAGCTACAGCCAGCAATAATACCTGTATAGAAAATTCCGGTTTTTATATTCAGTGTATTATTTTCTTCTTTTATATTGAGGATAACGGCACTAAAAGGCATCTTACCTACGTAACTACTTAAAGATAATCCTTGTTGTAAAGGTAATAAATCAGGTTCAATACTTTGAATTTCTTCCTTAGCAACTTTTTTACAGGAATCTGAATTCTGAGCTTGTATAGTTTTAGTGAGTTTAATCATTCGATGATTCTATTGTAGCGAGAGTACTAGCTCATACTGTACTTCATCGCATTCAAAATAAATAGATTACGAGGGTATAGTATGCTTATAGCTAGTCAGGAATCAGGCCACTGATTTTCAAATACTACAGTTTCCAGTTGTTTTCGAGATGCCCAGTTTTCTTTTTCCAGTATTGGTTTGTCGTAAAATGCATCGACATGACCAATACAGAGTATAGCAATGGGCTTACCTGTCGCTGGAATATGTAAAAGCTCAGCGAGCTTTTTCGGATCAAATATCGAAACCCAACCTAAGCTCAGGCCTTCGGCTCGTGCAGCAAGCCACATGTTTTGAATGGCACAGGAGACCGAGGCAAGGTCCATTTCTGGAAGAGTACGGCGACCGAATATATGTTTATCACGATCTTCCATTAGTGATACTACGAGTACTTCAGCGCAATCCAAAAGACCTTCAACTTTAAGTTTCATAAACTCATCTTTACGTTCGCCCATGGCATTTGCTGTGGCAATGCGTTCTTCTTCAACCAGTTGATGCATTTGTATGCGGAGGTCTTTATTGGTGATGCGAATAAAACGCCACGGTTGCATAAAGCCGACGCTAGGTGCGAAGTGAGCGGCTTTGAGTAAACGTTCTAACATATCTTCGTCTACTGCTTCTGATGTAAAGTGGCGCATATCACGGCGTTGCTCAATGACGCGGTAAATAGCTTCAATATCACTTTCAGAATAACGTTTACTATTCATAATATATTTTACTTATTTCCTAAATAATTTTGCAGTAGCTTTAAGATTTGATGGGAAATACAAATGTAAGTAACTTGCCATTAATGCTCTGCAACTGTATATCGCTTCACCATGCATATTTCCTCGTTGACGTATGCCATGGCCTACAGGTGCTATATCAATTTCTAAAGATGAATGATGAAAAGTGTGGGCGTTAAAGTTGCCTTGAGGTAGTGGTGCTTCTTGCATCCCTAACCCCGCGAGTTTGGATTGCATTTTTGCTGTACCTGGTAATAGTCCAATCATGTTACTTTGATGGCCTTCTTTATCTGTCAGGCTTTGAGTAAGGTAGAGCATGCCACCACATTCAGCGAGTATTGGTTTATCATTTTCAAAATATTGTTGAATAGATTCAGCCATACTTTTATTATTTTCGAGTTCATTAAGGTGTAATTCTGGATAGCCACCGGGCAACCATATGGCATCCACCTCGGGTAAGTTTTT
>JAUVGM010000341.1 GCA_030593785.1 Gammaproteobacteria bacterium
GAACAACAACTCAGAAAAAAAATACCTGATTGGAAAGGCGAGCAACTCGAAGATAAAGACTGGGTACGTGCCTGGATGGACGATTTTAAACCCATGCTGTTTGGTGAAAATCTCTGGGTTGTACCCAGTACTTTCGAGCCACCACAACCTGATGCCGCTAATATTTTACTCGACCCTGGTTTAGCTTTTGGTACAGGTACCCATCCAACAACATCCATGTGTCTGGAATGGCTCGATGCTAATCCACCAACAGATAAAGATGTTATTGATTTTGGTTGTGGTTCAGGAATTTTAGCTATTGGTGCTATTTTACTCGGCGCTAAACATGCCGAAGCCATTGATCTTGATCCTCAAGCACTGATTGCCACACGTGATAATGCTGAAAAAAACAGTGTTGCTGGAAACATTGATACCTATTTACCCAATGAGTTTCCAAAACGTCAGACGTCCTTGTTACTTGCTAATATTTTAGCATCGCCACTTATTGAACTTGCACCTTATTTTTCTGACTTAACACTGCCACAAGGTGATATTGTTTTGTCTGGTATTCTTGCTGAACAAGCAGAAAGGGTTTTAGCTGCTTATAAAACAAACTTCGATATTCAAATTTGGAAACAGCAAGGTGATTGGATTTGTTTAGCCGGTGTTCGTAAGTAAACATCGCGGAATTTCATATATTTAAAGAGTTATGCGTATAATCAGGCATGTATACCCGTTGTCCCAAATGTTCGACTTGTTTCCGAGTCACCGATCGACATCTTGCCATCGCCAAAGGCAAGGTTCGTTGTGGACAATGCAAACTTGTTTTTAATGCTCCTGACAATGCGATTGATGACTTACCCACTAAGACCAGCAGCGCGGCAACAAGTATTAAACCTGGCTCTCCTGTTAAGCCCTCGACAAAGGCTGAAATTAAAAAACCAGCAGCCCCTGTCACAGAAACTGAGACAGCAGCACCAAAAGTAACTACGAGTAAGCCTGCATCAAAGATTAAACCCCATAGCCCAAAAGTCGAAACAACTTCATTTGAAGCGGCTGCCACTATGGTTGCTGATGCAGAATCTATCGCCTCAAAAGATAAAACCATAAAACCTCAAGAACCCATCATTGAAAAACCTATTACTGAAACAACGGCCGCTAATACACCTGTTAAAAAAACACCCCAATATGATGCGAATGCCACTTTAATAGCTGAGACTGGTATTTTAAATAAACATAACCTCGATAGCATTGATCTTGATGCTCCGTCAGAACATCAGCATAGTTTCGGTGACAATAATGATGATCTTTTTGATGATAGTTTTGATCTAGATGCTGCAATAAATGAGCTCGACCAGGCGGCAACAGATGAAGCTCATGATGTTGAAGATGAACCTATACCTGTAGAAGCAAAAGAAGACCTCTCTGAAGATAATAATAGTGGAGGTGTTTTCACAACAGATGCTTATGACGCAACAAGTGCAGAGAGTGTTGCGGACATACTTAGTGAAATGGAAGGTCAATTATCACTGGACATTCCAGAGCCTGAGAATAATGACAAGTACGACGCGAATGATGAATTCGAATTTATTCAGCTGGATGATGAGCGAGAAGCATTAACGACGGGAAATAATACAAAAAGTGAAGAAGAAACGAACGAGGATACTCTGAAAAACCATTTCGACTTTAATGATGTCTTCGATGAAATAGAAGAATTAGAGAACGAATTAGAAAATGACGCTTCTGAAAGCGAATCCATTATAGAAGAAACAGCTGATGCAGAAGAACTTTTTGATCACCTCGACATAAGTGACTTTGAGGAAAGTGAGATTGAAGAAGATATTATATTAGACGATTCTCACTCACAAAATATTGGGCAACATAATGCTGATGATGAAAATGATATCCCATTTCAGTTACGCAAAGACCTTGAAGGTTTACAAACAACCCCGCAACGTCGAATACATCCACTGTTTAAGTTCACTTTTATCATTATATTGTTTGCCCTTTCGTTTTCACAGCTGGCTTACTTTCGAGCACATGAATTGGTTAACCTCATACCCTCATCGCAACCCTTATTAGAACAGTTTTGTGCAGCAGTAAACTGTCATTACTCAGGCCCACGAGATACCAAAAAAATTCAACTGATCAGTCGTGATGTTCGCCTGCATCCAAAAGCAAAAAAAGCCTTATTGATCAGTGCCGCTATGATAAACAACGCACCCTTCGCACAACCTTACCCCGATATTCATGTTCGTTTATCAGATATCTCTGGCAATGTGGTTGCGGAACGGATCTTTAATGCAAAAACATACATGGGAAAATTAAGTAATCCCTTTTTATTGATGAAATCCAAAACTCCCGTACATATAAACTTCGAAGTTGTTGATCCTGGTAGAGATGCCATTAATTTTGAGTTTACCTTTCTTTAATCTTCTGGAGTTTTCTCAAATTCACCTTCCAAAATTGTATTTAAGGAAATTATTAACTGCGAATACAATACCTGCATAACGCATTAATAATTAATGATCAAGCAAGAAAATTGAACTTCGTCCCTTAAAATTTCAGGTTACTACCTGTATGATTGCTCTCCCCCACAAGCATCAAGTTTTTTAATATTTCGAACATTTGGTCATTTATGCACATTGGTCCCTACCAGTTAAGTAACAAACTGATTCTAGCCCCTATGGCTGGCGTTACAGACTTGCCCTTTCGCAAACTGTGTCGCAGCTTAGGTGCTGGCATGGCTGTATCTGAGATGGTTTCATCTAATTCACTATTATGGGGAAG
>JAUVGM010000321.1 GCA_030593785.1 Gammaproteobacteria bacterium
AAAGTTCGTAAAGCCGGTTCATCATCCACAATGAGAATAGTTTCATTACCACTTAAGTCGGCTGTAGACGATGGCTTTTCTATTTGTTTTTCTACATTGTTTCCCTGGTAACGGGGAAAATAAAATCTAAATTGCGCTCCGTGATTAACTTCTGAATAGACGATTATCTGGCCACCACTACGCTGGACAAAACCATATACCTGGCTTAAACCTAGTCCCGTACCTTTATCACCTTTGGTTGAATAGAAAGGGTCAAAGATTTTCTCTTTGGTTTCTTCATTCATGCCACAACCAGTATCTGTAATACTCAGTGTTATATAGTCACCCATTTTTAGACCAAGTAGATCTGCATTATATTTTTGTAATTTTTGATTTTGGGTTTGAATAATTATTTCACCATTGGCCTCTATAGCATGCATAGCATTGATAATTATATTAAGTATGGCGTCTTCCATGTCATTACTATCAAGCCAGACCGGCCAGAGTTCTTTGTCCAAATCAAACTTTAATTTAATTCGTGCAGTGAGTGTTTTTTCTAACATATGTTGCTCATCTGATAACAACATATTGAGATCCAGAACCTCTGCATCTGCACTTTTACTACGCGAAAACCCTAATAGTTTTGTAGTGAGTTTGGTGCCACGTTGAGCCGCGTGTTCAATTTCACTTACATAATCGTTTAAATCAGGTTGATCATTAAGGAAATCTTTTAATAAATCACAGTAGCCTAAAATAACACCCAGCATATTATTATAGTCATGAGCAATGCCGCCGGTAAGTTTGCCTAATGCTTCCATCTTTTGCGAACTGCGCAATCTATGTTCATGTTGCTTGCGTTGAGTAATGTCAGCAGAGATAACACCAATGGCATAAATTTGTTTATTATTATCAAGTAAGGGAAATTTGGTTGATATATAGGAAAAGATGTCACTATCTTGCTGAATTTTTTCTTCAGATTCAAATGTTTCACCGTTGCTCATAACAGAATCGTCATGGAGTGACATATTATCGGCAACTTCTTTGGCAAAGACATCAATTGGTCTTTTTCCAAGAACATTAATACTTTTTACATTGTATAAATGCTCAAATTTCTCGTTTATAAAAATAAAGCGACCCGCTTTGTCTTTAATATAAATAACAGCAGGGGAGTGATCCATCATTGCCTGCATGTCGCGTTTGTTTTTTATGCTGGAAGAAATATTTGCACGAAAAATAAAAAATAAGGTGAGGTTGAATAATATTAAAAAGGCAGACAACCAGCTTACAGGAAGTATTAGTTTCTGGTAGAGAATATGTATTGGCGTATAAATAGAGGTGTAATATTCGTAAATTGGATTGTAACTAACGGTTGAAATTACTTCTGTATTATCATGATGTGTAATCATGGTAACAGTTTGATTATTTTTAAAATCTGATTTGAGGTCATTTAATAATGACTCACTAAGGAATTTATAATTATTCTTGTCTACAGGATTGTTATACATTTTTGCATAGTTCGTTTTTTTAATACCTGAAATATATTGCAGATATAAATCTTTTCTGATTATTACCATCTGCATATGTTTCGGTCGGCTTTTTTCAGACCAAATACTTTTTGCAGTATCAAATCGAAGACCGGTAGACATTATGGCGACAACATCACCTTTACTATTTTTAATACGATAGCGTAATGGAATAAGCCATTCCTTTAATGCCTTCATATAATACGTTCGACCCATAACCATATTATCGGAAAGCAACGCCTGCTGAAATGAAAGTGATGTTTCAGGTGTGGTTAACAAATTGGGTATGTTTTTAGGATCAGCATCGAAGCTGGTTATTTTGAGTTGCCCTGACAAATTGGCAAGACCAAAACCTGCAAGCTCAGGATTCTTTTTTATTAAACTATGGAGGATATGCTTCGCCTGAGCAGGATTTTGAAAAGCATCTAATTCAATCAGGCGCTCACCAATTATATCCAGTAGAGTTTCGTTTTTATGTAATAAAGAATCAAGGGAGTGAGTGAAAATATTATTAGCGTATTCTAATTCTATGCGTGCATCATTTTTAATGTCTTTCCACTCGACATAGATCATCGCAGATGCAGTGATCAGAGAGGAAAAAACAATAAATATGTATATCCGCCATAGGGGGGTTAATGAGCGCATTAATCAACTATAGATGAATTATGCCTGATTATAAATATGTTTTATTAAAATTTGTGATATGAAGTTGTCAGTAACAGATCTACCTGTTGTTCCTTTAACTTATCAATAATGAGTAAGTTAAACCTATGGCAGCACATGCCCCTATCACTTGAACAATCCCGACCTTATACTTAAATAAAGCAATAAAAGCCACGGCGCCAATTATGGCGGAAACCCATTCAAAGTTTGCATCAAAACCTTGTGGCCAAAGCACATGGTAAGCAAAGAACGTAGCAAGGTTTAGAATGACACCAACAACAGCGGCAGTAATACCGGTTAAGGGTGCGGTAAATTTCATGTCACCACGAGTAGCTTCAACCGCTGGGCCACCGAGTAATATAAAAAGAAAAGATGGTAAAAAAGTGTATAAAGTTGCAACACTCGCTCCAGCAGCACCGGCTAGTAAAAGTGCATCAGGCCCAAATATTTCTTTCGTCCAGCCACCAACAAAACCGACGAAGGCTACAACCATGATCAGTGGGCCTGGAGTCGTTTCACCTAAAGCAAGACCATCAATCATTTGAGTTCCGCTTAACCATGCGTATTGTTCAACACCACCTTGATAAACATAGGGTAAAACGGCGTAGGCACCACCAAAGGTAACCAGTGCGGCTTTAGTAAAGAACCAACTCATTTGTGTTAATGTACCTTGCCAGCCATAGGTCAAGATGAGGGCGATCATGACCGCTCCACCAATGGATAGGCCAATCAAAATAAAAATAATAAAGCGACTCCATTTAAATTTGGCATGTTCGGGTACTGGCGTGTCATCATCAATAATAGCGGGGCCAAAAGACTCTTCGGAACTGCCATGTCCGCCACCCGCTTTAAACTTATCGGGTGCATAACGTGATCCGATATAACCAATAAT
>JAUVGM010000095.1 GCA_030593785.1 Gammaproteobacteria bacterium
ACGCTGGCCTAACGGTACGTGCGTTAAGGTTACCAGTAGCCCGGCAACGAGTGCTGGACCGAGGATGCTGAAGTCAATCCCAATTTCAATCCCAGACTCAATCAAGGACCAGTTCATTTATTTACACCGGTTAATCTTTGAATAGTCACATCAAACAAACTAAACAAATCTTTAACGTGTTCTGCTCCACCTACTGTATAGGGTAATTGAACAACGGGGATGCCGGTTAACTGTGACAAACGCTTTGCACCGCGTGGATTTTGATAAGTTGTGTGCACAATCATTTTTGCTGGCTTTGCTTTTAATGTTTGCTTTAACGATACCAGGTGAAATGCGGTCGTCGGTAAGCCCGGTTTAGGTTCCAGTGCTCCGGCAATTTCAATTCCTAACCAGTCAAACAAATAAACCCAGTCTCGATGATGAACAACGATACGCGTACCTTTTAATTGACTCGCTTGCTGCTGCCATTTGTTCATAGCTTGTTGCCAACGCTGGTTAAACTTTACAAACCGCTGTTGATAATACTCTTTGCCCGCAGGATCCAGTTCAACAAGGCGCACTTGTAATGCTTTTGCAATCGTTTGTATTCGCCGTGGGTCAAGATGCACATGCGGGTTACCTGCTGCATGTATATCACCCATTGAACGATCTATTTTTACAGGTATGTCGAGACGTTCAACCATTGCCGAGGCTTCAAAGTAACCGGGGGTGTTTGGCAAAACTCTGGCATTGCTTGCTTGTCGTTGCAGTAAAGGCAACCAGCCTACTTCCAGATCTGCACCACTGCAGATGAGTAAATCGGCACGACGTACTTTTGCAATTAAACTCGGACGCGCTTCTATATGATGTGGATCTTGATAAGCGGTGGTTGCTGAAACTGTTTTTACTCGCTCACCACCCAACTCGTTTGCCAATGAAGCCCACTCTGGTTCACAGGCAAAAACATTTAATGCTGCCGTGGCAGGTATCGCCACAAGCAACATGATTGAGGTTAAAAACAAGCTTATAAATTTTTTCATTTGTTTTCTTCCTTAAAAACTGTGAGCGCCATGGGCACCCAATGTCATGATGTATTGAACGAAGAAAAGATTGTCACCGTCATCATACGAATTATCTTTGCTGTACTGAAAACGAATGCGACTGTATTCGCTGTATGAATAATCCAACATAATCGTTGAACGTTCTGGTGTATGACCGTCCGTCACTAAACCGGCTTCAGCTAACACACCAGCATCTGAACCCGTATTGTTCGCTTTGAGCTGATCGTAACGATAACCCACGCGCCAGCGCGGCATAAACTGATAGATGGTTTGTACATACCAGCCGGACTGTTCACCCTGGTAAGTGGATGACTCAAGTGGACTGCTTCCCACCATTTCGATGTTGCCATCTTCAGAGCGTTGAAAATACTCGGCCTGAATTTTTAGATTACGTTCACGGCTATTACCATTAGGCGACCATTTCCAGACAAAGTCGATACCATTAACTTCACTTTCACCTTTAAAGGTAGGCACTTCACTTACTGCACCATGCGCATGTGTGCCTGCTGAGCGTGCTTCAATATCTGCACGCCAGTGTGAAAAACCGAGTTGCCAGGCATTGCTTATTCCAGCATCGCCTCCAAACTTGGCAAACACGGCCTGGTTACCGTTGCCTTCAATCGATGCGCCACCGGCTGGAAAACGATTACCACGTGTGGCTTCTACACCCAGTTTAAAATAAACATCTGTTGGTGCTAGCCATGTAAGTTGCAATCCATCATCAATGAGTTGGTTACCAAATAATCCACGATAAACCAACGGCACATCCATGAAGTCCCAGGTATGACCATGTTGATTATTTAAATAACCAATGTCAGAAAAAAAACGCCCGGCTTTTACTGCCAGGCCATGGTCTAAGGCGAGTGTTTCAATAAAGGCCTCTTCAAGCTCTACTTCTGTTTCTCCTTCATGCTCTGCGATGGCGGTGGTCAACTTGCCATAAAACATGTCATCGACTTTCGCACTCAAGCTGAGTTCGCTGTGTCCAAGGTAAAATCTTTTTTCACCTCGGCCCGCTTCTCCGCCGAGCATAAAACCGGGGAGTACGTAGTCACTTGTGTTTGTATACGAGCCATAGCGTCCATCAAGCACCAGGCTAATATCAGGGTTGAAGCCGTCTTGTTTTGCGGCAAACGTTAGTGGGGTTAAACAGGCAAATGTTACTAGCCCTAAAAGCATAGATTTTGTTTTCATGGAATTGTTTTCCTAAACCAATCACGATCAATAAATAAACCTGCCGAACTATTCTCGACAGTTTAACTGTGTGTATTTGAGATTTAGATTAAACGGGGTGGTGCGCGAGCAGCATAGAAACGAATAGTATTTGCAGAGAATGACTTTTGAGCTAGTTCAATATGTTGTTGTATGGTGTTGTTCGAAAAGTTCGCTTGAGCAGAACTGTTAATGGCATGATCGAGCGACGGCAGACTTAAGCAGTAATCACAAACTTCTCCAGACTGATGCTCAGTATAAGCGTGATCCAGCGTGCCCATTTGGCTGAGCAGCAAGGTTACGGCAAGGATAATGAAATTCAGTCGTGTCATATGAACTGATTATAAATAATATATAAGAGTGAGGCGAGTGTTATCCCCCTCCCTGCTTATATATTGTGATGGCCTCGCTGCTGGCCATTATATAAAATAACCTTATGCCCCAATGCTCGAATTTGGGGCCAAAAAAGTGCCTGGCTTATTGCGGCTTTATCTCAAAGTGCTACCCTACTCCCCAGCAAAAGAAACAAGAATAATTAAAATTTAGCTAAAATTGCGGGAAATGGCTCATGAATGTACTGAATTTTGAAGAAGCACGACACAACATGATCGTGCAGCAAATCCAACCCTGGAATGTGCGCGATGATAAGATTTTAGATCTTATTCAACGTCTGCCACGCGAGGATTTTGTTCCTGCCGCATATAAAGAACACGCGTTTACTGACGTCAACATTCCTTTGGGTAATGGACAAGAAATGATGTCACCCAAGCTTGAGGCTTACATACTGCAGGCGTTACAAGTGCAAGAACAAGATAAGGTGTTAGAAGTGGGTACAGGCACAGGCTATTTCACGGCGTTACTTGCGAGCCAGGCACGCCATGTCTTTTCTGTTGATATTGATGCCGATATGCAAAAACGTGCAGAAGAAAAACTCAATGCGCATCAAATTACCAATGTTACCTATGAAGAGGGTGATGCGGCTTCAGGTTGGAATGCTCACAAGCCTTATGATGTGATTGCGATTACCGGTTCTTTGCCCATTTTGCCTGAGACTTTTCAGCGTAACTTGAGTGTCGGTGGCCGATTGATTGCCGTTATTGGTGATGCACCCGCAATGGAACTGATTTTAATTACTCGCGTTAAAGAAAATGAGTGGTCACATCAGGTTTTACTTGAAACAGACATCCCTGCCCTTATTAATGCAGCTGAGCCGGAGCGATTTGTTTTATAGTCCCCGGCAATTAAAGAGTTAACACTAAAGCCTGTTATTCTTAACAGGCTTTTTTCTTGGCTAAACCCTAATTACGACTTAAGAAGTATCTATGCGCCATTTTACCCCTCAACAACTTCAGGACTTTTTAAAAGAGTCCGATAAGAATGATATGCCTCCGTTACTTTTGGATGTGCGTGAACCTTGGGAATTCGAGTATTGCCATATTGAGGGCTCGGTTTTAATCCCAATGGGGGAGTTAGCCTCTGAGCTCGAGACACTTCAGGCAGAAATCGATCAGGAAAGAGAGATTATAATGATTTGCCATCATGGCATTCGGAGTCGGCAAATGGGGTATTATATGGAGCAAGCCGGATACAAAAACATTACCAATCTTGATGGTGGTGTGGAAGCATGGGCAAAAGATATTGAACCGACAATGAAGCGGTATTAAATTATAAACAGGTTATTAATTTCATGAGTTCGTCTTTAACAGAAAAACTTTGCCATGTTCAACAAAGCCAGTTGCTGGTTATTGATATCCAAGAGCGCCTGGCATCTGCCATGCCTGCCGAGGTATTAGAAAAAGTTGTTGCGAATACCCAGGTGCTTTTAACCGCGGCAAACGAACTCGATATTCCTGTTGTTCATAGTGAGCAATATCCGAAAGGTTTAGGCAATACCCTTGCCGCAATTGCTGAACATTTTCCCGAAGGAAGTTCGGTTACTAAAACCAGTTTCTCTTGTTCAGACGCTGAAGACTTTAATGATCTTTTGGTGAAGAAAAAACGACAACAGATAATTATTAGCGGCATGGAATCTCATGTTTGTGTTTTACAAACCGCGTTACAACTACAACAAAAAGGATATGCGGTTTTTGTGGTTGAAGATGCGATTTGTTCACGTAAAAAATTCAATCATAAGAACGCGATAAAGCGTTTACAACAGAGTGGCGTTGTTGTTACTAATGTTGAGTCTGTTTTATTTGAATGGCTTAGAGATGCAACACACCCAAAATTTAAAACTCTATCTAAATTAATTAAATGAAAAAATCACATATACCTTTGAGTCTTTATGCGCCAAAACACTGGGGGACCTGGTTTGGCATTTTTTTATTAAGATGCTTCTCTTTCCTGCCTCACAGCTGGATGAAAAAATTAAGCGTTATTTTAGGCAAGGCATTTTATAACTTAGTTAAAAAAAGAACACATATCATTGAAACAAATATTAATCTTTGTTTCCCGGATAAAACGCCAGAAGAGAAACAAGAGCTTTCTCAACAAGCATTTAATTCAGCCATAATGGCAATATTTGAAACGGCTTTAACCTGGTGGGGATCTAAAAAACGGTTCATGCGATTACACAAGGTTAAAGGCATGGAGCACCTTACAAATGCATCAGCCAAAGGCAAAGGTGTTATTCTTTTAGCCCCACACTTCACCACGCTGGAAATTTCAGGGGCATTTCTTAATAGCCATATCGACAATCTAAAAGTTGTTTATAAACGTTCAAATAATCCACTCATGGAATACTTTATCCAAAATAAACGAGAGCAAAAATGTTGTTCCGGACTTATCAAACATAAAAGTTTGCGTGAACTTGTTCGAAGTGTAAAAAAAGGCAACGTTGTTTCCTTTTCTCCGGATCAGGATTTTGGAGTAAAGGATTCAATATTTGCTCCGTTCATGGGTGTGATGACCAGTACCTTATTATCAACCCAACGCCTTGCAAAACTCACTGGCGCACCTGTTATTCCGTACTATGCTGCACGCTTAAAAGATCAAGCGGGTTACGAAATACGATTTGGTTCTGAATTTGAAAACTTTCCCAGTGATGATGAGTTGCGTGACGCAACAATGGTTAATCAGGCCATAGAGGAACAGGTGTTACAAAGTCCTGAACAGTATCTTTGGGCACATCGTCGTTTTAAAACGCGTCCTGAAGGTGAAAAGGATGTATACACAACATAATCACTATGTGGCGATATAAACTTATATTATTTATCTTTTTTCTTCCACTTGCCATCTACACCTTATGGCAAAGTGTTCGTGCATTTGAACTTCGTTATTTTTTACAACGACTTGCTATTTTATTTAACACAAAAGTTAAACCTGATGGAATATGGATTCACGCTGCATCAGTAGGTGAAGTTAACGCCGTTATCCCGCTTATATTAAAAATACGTGCCGAACATCCCACTACACCGATTACTTTAACAAGTAATACAACTACCAGCGCGGCGGTGGCATTAAAACAATTACCTGAAGGTGTTTTACATATTTATTTCCCTTTAGATTATCACTGGGCAATGAAACGTATTGTTAAATTAATTAACCCTAAAACGATTTTTATTGTAGAAACGGAATTTTGGCCAAGTCTTTATCGTTACGTTAATAAAAAAAATATTCCCTTAATTATTATCAATGGCCGAATATCAGAAAAAACATTACACGCAAAAGACTGGTTGAAGAAAATTTACGCAACAACTTTACTACTTGTAACAAAAGTCTATGCACGTTCAGAAACAGACAAAGATAGATTCATCCAACTTGGTGCAAACACTGCTGACATTGAAGTACTGGGTAATATTAAATTCTCTGCGCTGACATCAGATAAAATCGAACCTATTAATTTATCCAGATTTTATGTCTTAGCAGCCTCGACACGAGATGATGAAGAACAACTTATTGTTGATGCCTGGCTTAAAGCCGAACATGGGGATCATCTGCTCGTCATCGTCCCGCGGCACCCTCAACGCTTATCAGAAATATTAACTCAACTAAAACAATTCAATATTGAAATAGCTATTCGCAGTAAAAATGAACCCGTTACAGCAACAACAGATATTTATATCGCGGACACCATAGGTGAACTTAAACAGTTTATCGCCGGCTCAGAATTTGTATTAATGGGTGGCTCGTTTGTAGAAAAAGGTGGTCATAATATTTTGGAAGTCGCACAACTTGGCAAAGCGGTTGTGTTTGGACCAGATATGCGCAGTTTTGAGGATGAAGCAGAACTTTTTTTACAGTATAAAGCAGGTATACAATGTAATTTAAACCAATTAGCCAGTGTTTTTAACCGGCTAATCGATGATAATGAATACAAGCAGGGTTTTGAAAAAAATGCCTCGGAATTAATTATTTCATACAAAAATATCATTAATCATTATTACAACAAAATAAAAATATACTTTTAAGGAAAGACTATGATTTTAGATCTTGGTTGTTGCAGAGGTAAAATCCCTGGCTCAATAGGAATGGATATTTACCCATATGATGGAGTAGATATTGTACATGACCTGAATATAACACCCTGGCCAATTGAAGATAATTCAATCGATCTTGTAAGCGCCAAACACATTATTGAGCATGTTGAAAGCATTCCCGCTTTCATGAAAGAAATTCATAGAGTATCGAAGCCGGGTGGTAAAGTAATTATTGAAACCCCACATTTCACATCGTTAGATTCATGGGCAGATCCAACTCACCGCTGGCATCTTTCAACTAATTTTACAGATCAATTTATTAAAGGATCATATTTAGCAGAGCAAATTGGTGAATTTAAAATTCTGGTGAATAAAGTTTCCTTTGGTAGCTTCATAATGACGTGGCCAGCCCGTTTGATTTGCGCTGTTTTTGGAAGACGATTCTGGGAAAGATATTTTAGTTTTATTTTTCGCGCAAGAAACCTTTATACTGAGTTGGAAATTATAAAGTAGTATGAATGTTAGACACGGTAATAGATGAATCGCCATATTAAAACTCTATGCCGGACTTTCCCATTAAGGTATAATTGATATATTAACTGGTCAAATTTTATAAATCGGATTCCTACAAAACATGTCAACTAAATATAAATTTACCTCAATAGAAAAGTTACAGAGTGCAATAAAAAACGTTAACTACCATCCCAGTAAACTACGTCGTTTTTTAAGGAAAGCATACTGGGCATTATTTATATACTATTTTAGACCCAGTCACATTGTTTCTGTCCTAACACGTACAGGGCTTCTTAAATATGAAAGTCGCGATCGTGTTGTAGGACGAATACTAGAAGTACAACGACATTTTGACTTTAGTCAAATTGAATCAACAGAAAAACTTCTGAAAAAAATTGGTGTTTTAAATAAAACACCTGAAGGCACTGTAATTGACGTAGGTGGGTTCCTTGGAATGTCTTCAATTTCATTTATGCATGAAAACATTTTTTCTAAAGCCATCACATTTGAACCTAACCCTACTAGTTTTAATCTGTTGAAACAAAATGTATCTGATAATTTTTTAGAAGATAGAATTTCATATTATAACGTCGCCCTTTCGAATGCTAACAGTACTTTAGATTTTGAATTAAGTGCAACCAACTATGGGGATCATCGAATACGCAATCAAAATGATGATAACCCCGGCGCTTTTAATGAAGGAGATCGAAAGATTATCTCTGTTAAAGCAACTAAATTTGATGACATCATTTCCGAAGAAAGTAGCATTAACCCACAAGATATAAAATTAATATGGA
>JAUVGM010000225.1 GCA_030593785.1 Gammaproteobacteria bacterium
TTCCGTGAAGCGGGTGTTCGTGTTGTTCCACCTGCGACTGTACGTAAAGGTGCTTACATCTCTCCAGGTGTTATTCTCATGCCTTCATATGTCAATATCGGCGCCTATGTAGACAGTGGAACCATGGTAGACACCTGGTCTACAGTTGGATCATGTGCTCAAATTGGTAAAAATGTTCATCTATCTGGTGGTGTAGGCATTGGTGGTGTACTCGAGCCATTGCAAGCTTCACCAACTATCATTGAAGACAACTGTTTTATTGGTGCACGTTCAGAAGTTGTGGAAGGTGTTATCGTTGAAGAAGGTTCTGTTATTTCAATGGGTGTTTACATCGGTCAAAGTACTAAAATTTATGATCGTGAAACAGGCGAAGTAACGTATGGTCGCATCCCTGCTGGTTCTGTTGTTGTGTCAGGCAACTTACCGTCTAAAGATGGTACTTATAGCTTGTACTGTGCGGTTATCGTGAAAAAAGTAGATGCTAAAACGTTGAGTAAAGTTGGTATTAACGAATTATTGCGTGACATCTAAATTGCTAACTCTTTACGGCATCAAAAATTGCGATACCGTAAAGAAAGCCCGTCGCTGGTTGGAAGATCATGGTGTTGAATATCAATTCCATGACTTCCGTCAGGATGGACTCGATAAAAAAGAACTCACTGGTTGGCTTGAACAATTAGGTTGGGAAGCCATCGTTAATAAACGCAGTACTACATGGCGCAATCTTTCAGATAAAGATAAAGCTATCTCAACAAACCAGCAAGCTAGTAAATTACTGTTAGCTAACCCTACCCTCATTAAACGTCCTGTCGTTCAAAGCAAGAACAAATTATTCGTTGGTTATGAAGAAGATGAGTTTAAACAACTCTAAGAATTTCCTTGGCCCATCCCCAATTACAAGACAAGAAATGCTGTATAGCTTTATAAATAGCCATATTTCCTAAAATCCCCCCCTAATTAACTTACTAAGCGAAAGGGTTTTACACGACACAAAATACAGTCTAAAATCGCAACGCAGGTAATTACCCCCTAAATCTATGTGGTTAAGTATTAATGTCAATAAACGATAGTATCGCAGTAAAATCAAAGACCGATTTACATCCAGTAAGAGAACCTGTCGTATATACCACGGTTTCCTTACTCACACTATGTACCATTCTTGTAGGATTCTCTTTCTTTTGGAATATCAATAATCTGCATCAGGATAAAATTGACCATGTGCTGTCAGAAGCCAGAAGTAACTGGAATAAAGATCAGGCATTTCGAGGTTGGGCAACAAAGCACGGTGGACTTTATGTAAAACCCAATGCTCGAACACAACCTAGCCCCTACCTGTCTCATATTCCCAATCGAGATATTGTAACGACAGACGGAATGAAGCTTACCCTTTTAAACCCGGCATTTATGATGCGTCAGATGACAGAAGAATATGAAGATTCTTATGGTATCAAAGGCAGAATTACAGCAAAAATAGTTCTAAACCCAATCAATAAAGCCGATGAATGGGAAGCAAAAGCACTTAATGCTTTTGAAATTGGTGAAACCGAAGTTTATGAAGAAGCATTAATTGATGGTTCGCTCTATCTTCGTTATATGAAACCCATGAGCATGAAACAGGGCTGTATGAAATGTCATGGTCATCTTGGAATTAAGGTAGGGGAAATTCATGGTGGAGTGAGTATTTCAATTCCTATGAAGTCATACATAAGCATAGTTGACTCCACCACCCAATCTATTTTAATCACTCATTTACTCATACTCTTTTTAGGTTACCTTGGAATTATTGCTTACGGCTGGATGGCTAAAAAAAGAGATGTAGAACGTCTTAATTTTGAAACAGAATTAAAACAACATCAAAAAATATTAGAAGAACAGGTTTTAATACGAACTAAAGAATTAAAAGAAAAAGAAAAAGAAGCACAAGAAAATGCCAAACGATTAGATCAGATTATGGATACGGCGGCTGAAGGAATCATCACATCAGATATTTCAGGCACCATTGAAAGCTTTAACCATGCTGCTGAAGACATATTTGGTTTTACGGCTAAAGAGATAATTGGTAAAAATATTGATCTTCTTATCCCAGGTTCACTTAAACATAAACACAGTGAGTACGTTGAAAGATACGTCAAAACTGGAGAGTCGGTAATAGTAGGTGTCGGCAGAGAAGTTCAAGCACAACGTAAAGATGGATCAGTCTTTCCCGCAAGTATTGCAATCAGTGATATGCAGTTTAATCAAAAAAGAATTTTTACAGCCATCATTCATGACATCACGCACATTAAACAAAATGAATCTGCCCTGATAGAAGCCAAAGAAGATGCAGAGAAAGCTAACCTGGTAAAAAGCGAATTCCTTTCATCAATGTCCCATGATCTACGAACGCCTTTAAATGCAGTATTAGGCTTTGGTCAATTACTGGAAGGTAATCCTAGTGAACCTCTAACTAAGGATCAGAGTGAGTATGTTGAACAAATTTTAAACGGTGGTAAACACCTACTCAATTTAATTAACGATATTTTAGATTTGGCAAAAATTGAAGCTGATAAAGTTGAACTGTTTATCGAAGAACTTGATTTACATTCAATTTTAGATGAATGCATAATCCTAATCCAACCACTTGCTGAAGAGCATAACATTCAAATTAATGAAAATTATAAAAACCAGGATAATAAATTTATTAAAGCCGACAATACCCGTCTTAAACAAATTTTACTAAATATTTTATCCAACGCTATAAAATACAATAAGAAGAATGGTTCTATAACGATAGAACATCAAATCATAGATAAAAATAAACTACGATTAAATATTAAAGATACTGGTCTTGGAATTTCTGATGATAAAAAAGGTAATATGTTTACACCATTTTTCCGCATTGATGCTAATAATTCATCCGCAGAAGGAACAGGGATTGGTCTAACTATTTCGAAAAAATTAATCGAAATCATGAATGGTAATATTAATTTTGTAAGTGAAATCGGCAAAGGAAGTACTTTTTGGATAGAGATTCCATTGATAGAAAGAGTTGAAAACCAGCAAGATAATTTAATAACTAATCAATCAAATAAGTATTTAATGTTCGATAAACTTGAGGCTTCAGTACTATATGTTGAGGATAATGCAGCGAATATAAGACTAATGAAATCCCTAACAGGAAATATAGAAGGCCTTAAATTAATGGTCGCTATTAATGCTCGCGATGGTATTGCGCTCGCTAAGGAGAAACAACCGGATATTATTATTCTCGATATCAACTTACCCGATATGAATGGGATTGACGTATTCAAAGAACTGGGCAATTTACCTGAAACAGCACATATACCTGTCATCGCACTAAGTGCCGCAGCTTCAAATAGTGATATTCAAAAAGGCCTGTCGGCTGGGTTTAAATATTATCTAACAAAACCGATGGATTTAAATGAAATTATCTCAGCGATGAAATCATTACTAAAAACCAATACAGTCTAATTTAGTAATTAAACATTTTTACTATTAACTACAACTACAACTACTTCACCCTCATCAAATATCCTGTTGTAGAAAAAAATAAATATCACCGAATATGATCAGGCTCATCTTTCTCCAGGTAAGCTTCTTCTTCTGCTGATAGCTCTACTTCGTCAAACCCATTAACCATGGGCATAACATGCTCTTTGAATGAATCACCCGTGGTCAGAAGGTAGACGTGTATAATCACAAACATCACAATGGCAAAAGCAACTGCAGTGTGAATCATGGCTACCCACGCCAACGCTTCACCTGATAACGCACCACCCCATAAAGAATACAGTAGATAAAGCAGACCGCTGATCCAGATCGCAGGGAATAGAAATAGTTTAAGTGCCAGGTAAGATAATGCCTGAAGTGGATTATGTTTACGCCAGTATGCTTTACGATAAGGGTGACGTTCTCCCTTAAATATTCCGTAGGCATAAAATTTTGCCACCTTTAACAAGCCGTTACTTGTTGGTACATAATGACGCCAGGTGCCAGTGGTCAAATGCCAGAAGATCGCAAATACCCATAACAGCAGAAGTACCAGTGCACTAATCGTATGTAGGCCAACCGCTGTTTTGAAATCCAGCACAGTATAGAAACCATGAATTCCAAAACCGGTAAATAGCAATACCATAATTAATATCATTTGTGACCAGTGCCAAAAGCGCTCGAAACGAGTAAAAAGCATGATGTTACGTAGTGTCATGATTATTTCCTCGCCTTATTGAATACAAATCGAATCAGGCCATGGCCAAAAACCCCAAACAAGGTAGCAGCAACAGCCAGTAATCCGATAATATCTAACCAATAGTTACTACCTCGTCCAGGTAGATAGAAACCTTGCAGATCTTTTAGCCGACCCTCTTTAGCATGGCATTCGCCACACGCAAGCGCATCTTCTTTGGGTGCCACCATGTGGGTGATGGGCCAGTAAGAATAGGTTTCAACAAAACCGTACTCTCCACTATAGGGTAAGTTATTTTTTTCCATCCCCATTTTAATAGCTTTACCGAAATCATAGTTGCCCCAGTAAGCATCCTTGTCGTCGCCC
>JAUVGM010000084.1 GCA_030593785.1 Gammaproteobacteria bacterium
ATGCGAGCGGTGAAATAGATTTGTTTTAGATAACCACTAAATATTTAATATAAAAAAGGGAGCAATAATTGCTCCCTTTTTATTTTATTGTAAATTAAAACTACGTTCAAAAATACTTGCCATTGCAACACCTAAACGATCTGCAAAACGATCTAAATATGTTGCTCGTGGTGTGTAGTCAATAATTTTCTCTGCTTCAATAATTTCTCGCGCAACAAAACCACTACTACCTAGTCCATCAGTTAAGCCAAGAGCAACACTTTCTTCACCTGTCCAGATTAAACCTGTGAATAATTTTTCATCATCGACAAGACGTTTACCTCGTCCTTCTTTTACAGTATCTATAAACTGTTTATGAATAGTTCCTAATAAAGTTTGAATATGTTTTTTATCAGAAGGTTTTACATCTGAGAAAGGATCTAAAAATCCTTTGCTTGTTCCCGCTGTATATAAACGTCTTTCAACACCCAGTTTTTTCATTGCTTTAGTAAAACCAAAACCGTTCATTAAAACTCCGATAGAGCCAACAATACTTGCTTTATCTGCATAAATTTCATCAGCGGCAACTGCTATATAATACCCACCAGATGCACACATATCGGTAATAACAGCATATACCTTTTTCTCTTTGTATTTTTTACGTAAACGTTTAATTTCATCATAAACATAACCAGCCTGAACAGGGCTACCACCAGGGCTGTTTATACGTAAAATTATAGCTTTTGCTTTTGGTTCCTTGAATGCAGCTCGTAATCCCTGAATAATATTATCAGCACTTGCATCCGCACCATCTGCAATAACACCTTGCACTTCAACTAATGCAGTGTGCTCAGTTGCTTTACCCAAATTACTGGTACCATCGGACGAAGTATAAGCAGTAATAAAAAGAACAAGAAAATAGATAAAGAATAAAGATTTAAAGAATATATTCCATTTACGTGCACGACGTTGTTCGTCAACGGCTGCAAATGCAAGTTTACTAATAACGTCAGCTTGCCATTCTTCTTTGCTTGAGGATTGATTTTTATTTTCATCAGTCATGATGAGCTATTCCTTAAATTTAATTTACTTAAATGTATTCTGATTAATTTAAAAGCCAGTTATGTAAATCACTGACATTATCTAAACATGTTAACGGTTCGCAATCTAGCAATCTTTGTTTTTCATGTACGCCATAAGTCACTCCAACCGCATTTGCTTGTGCATTGTTTGCCATTAATAAGTCGTATTCTGTATCGCCGACCATAATTGCTTCATTCGCTTCGATACCATAATAATCAATAATATCTAAAAGCATTTGTGGATGTGGTTTTGAGTGTGATTCATCTGCGCAACGTGTAATAGGAAAAAATTCACCCATTCCGGTTTCTTTAAGCACTATATCTAAACCATTGCGGCCTTTGCCTGTTGCGATAGCCAGGTAATAATCTTTATCCTGTAGCTCCTGAATTAATTCACGAGCACCATCAAATAATTTTGAGGTATTAGTTTGCTTGTCAAAAAAGTGTACCCGATAGTGAGCTGTTAATGCAGTTAGTTCGTTATCATCCGCTTGAGGGTACAAAGCAAAAAAAGCTTCACGCAATCCTAAACCAATAATATTTTTTAATTCATCATCCGTTTTCTTTTCCAGATCCAACTCAGCGATAGCTGATTGTAAACTGCTTACAATATGAGCAGCAGAATCCATTAGAGTTCCATCCCAATCAAAGACTATCAATTTGGCTTCGTGGTTCATAATAATTCAGACTTCATAAATCTATTTGTAACCTTTTTAAAGTATTAACAAGCGCCTCATCGAGAGGTGCTTCTATATATATGGGGACGTCTTCGCCGGTTTCAGTATCCGGCAAGTGAAATTTTAATGAAAATGCATGTAAGAATAAGCGCTTCAATCCTTTGCTTTTCAATTGGCGGTTGAATTCGTCATCTCCATACTTTTCATCTCCAGCAATTGGGAAGCCGATGTATTGTGCATGCACACGGATTTGATGAGTACGACCAGTATCCAGTTTGACACTCATTAAACTGGCTTCATCGCCTACCGAATATGGAATAAATTGCGTACGAGCATCTTTTCCTTTGGGATCAACAAAGACGAGACGCTCACCTGATTTGATAACGTTTTTTAACAATGGAGCATCAACCCATTTACTCCGGCCTTTCCACTTGCCTTTGACTAAGGTCATATAACGTTTATCCATCGAGCCTTCACGTAGCTGCTCATGTAAACGTCTTAAAGCACTGCGTTTTTTGGCAATAATTAAGCAACCCGAAGTGTCTCGATCCAGACGGTGTACCAGCTCAAGCTCCTTATCATTTGGACGTAATTGTCGTAAAACTTCAATAAGTCCAAAACTCAAACCACTTCCACCATGAACAGCAAGACCTGATGGCTTATTTATCACCATTATTCGCTTATCTTCGAACAAAATGCGTGACTCAATCTGTTGTAAAAATTTATCTGGTGCTTTTCCTGGTGCCTTTTTCTCACTTTGTCGCACGGGCGGAATACGCACCATATCACCCTCTTTCAGGCGATATTCTGGCTTAATTCGACCTTTATTTACTCTCACCTCACCTTTTCTAACAATCCTGTAAACAAGGCTCTTTGGAACGCCCTTTAGTTGGCACATTAGGTAATTATCGATGCGCTGGCCAGCACGATCGGCACTTATCTCGATAAATTGGACTTTTGACTTCGGTATTTCGGACTGAGGTTGTTCTTTTGGACACATTTGCGCATTGTAACAGCATTAAAGCTTCATGAAACAAGCATTGATGCTTCATGCTAACACTGGTATATTCCCCTCAAGTGTTTGGAATTACACATAAATTTATTCCGATCTGCACCTCAAATACCCCGTTTTTTTAAGGTCTTGAATACAGCAGATTAATAAACACCTAAAAGAGTTTAGCAACATACGAAAATTCGGATGTTGATAGAGCAAGAGCTCCGCAAAATAGAAAGACTATTTGTTGGAGTAACATAAAAAATTAACTGCGCTCCCACGGCCAGAATCGAAACAGGCCGGTGGAGACTGAAAGTAAATTAAAATCTGGCGATTCCTTCGGGAATATTTTTAGTGTTGAGTTTTTCAACAGCGGGTTTTGATTAACATACAGTCCAACTGATCGGCTATGCCGACTCACCCGGTGGTTGAGCGCCAGGTAAAGGTTTAAAAATGAAGAGAATGCTATTTAATGCAACTCAGTCAGAAGAGTTGCGTGTGGCGTTGGTTGATGGCCAACGTTTATATGACCTAGACATCGAAACCGCGATTCGCGAAACCAAGAAGTCTAATATCTACAAAGGTAAAATCACCCGCGTTGAGCCCAGTCTCGAAGCTGCGTTTGTGGACTACGGTTCTGAACGTCACGGTTTCTTACCATTGAAAGAAATTTCACGTATCTACTTTAAAGAAGGTGCTGATATTTCTGGTCGCGTTAATATTAAAGAAGTTGTGCGTGAAGGTCAGGAAATTGTTATCCAGGTTGCCAAGGAAGAACGTGGTAACAAGGGTGCCGCACTAACTACTTTTATTAGTCTCGCAGGTCGTTACTCTGTATTAATGCCGAATAACCCACGTGCAGGTGGTGTTTCACGCCGTATTGAAGGTGAAGCTCGCAGTGAAGCACGTGATGCATTATCTGCTCTCGAAATTCCTGCGGACATGGGTTTAATTATTCGTACTGCGGGCATTGGAAAAAGTGTTGAAGAACTGCAATGGGATTTAGATTACTTAATGAATCTTTGGAACTCTATTGATAGCGCATCCAAAGATCGCCCTGCTCCTTTTTTAATTTATCAGGAAAGCAGTTTAATCACGCGAACTATTCGAGATTATTTCCGCAATGATATTAATGAAGTTATTATTGATGAACCTGCTATCTATGAACAAGCTCGTCAGTTCATGGAACAGGTTATGCCAAACAACTTACATAAAGTTAAACTTTATGATGATCCGGTTCCTCTGTTTACTCGTTACCAAATCGAAACTCAAATAGAATCTGCATTCCAGCGTGAAGTACGTTTACCTTCTGGTGGTGCTTTAGTTATCGATCATACAGAAGCATTAATTTCTATTGATATTAACTCTGCTCGCGCAACCAAGGGTGGCGATATTGAAGAAACCGCTCTTAATACTAACCTTGAAGCTGCGGATGAAGTTGCTCGCCAACTAAGACTTCGTGATTTAGGTGGTTTAGTTGTTATCGATTTCATTGATATGTCTCCAGCAAAAAATCAACGCGAAGTTGAAAACAGAATGCGTGATGCTTTAAAAGTTGATCGTGCTCGCGTACAAGTTGGTCGTATTTCCCGCTTTGGTTTACTTGAAATGTCACGACAACGTTTACGTTCATCTTTAGGCGAATCGAGCCAATTGGTTTGCCCTCGTTGCAGTGGTCAGGGAACCATTCGAGGTGTTGAATCAAGTGCACTTTCAATTCTTCGTATTGTTGAAGAAGAATCAATGAAAGAAAAGACAGCACGTATTGTTGCGCAAGTTCCTGTAGACGTTGCCGCTTTCTTGCTGAATGAAAAACGTGAAATATTATTTGATATTGAAAAACGTCAAAACATTAAAGTTTTGTTGATTCCAAATCGCGATATGGAAACGCCGCATTACACGGTTCAACGTATACGCGATGATGAAACATCTGAAGATGCTTCGCAAAGCAGTTATAACCTAATTGATACATCTGCTGATGCATCAGTACAGAATGTCGTTACACCTGAAACACGTAAAGTTACTAAAGAAGAACCTGTAGTAAAATCAGTGAGTCCGGCAACTCCCCGCCCTACTGCAAAATCAAATCAGCCTAATATTTTAGTTCGAATATGGCAGTTATTGTTTGGAACAGGTCAAAAGAAGACAACAAAACCAGCTAATAAAAAAGGACAGCGTCGTCGTAATACTGGACGCAACCAAAACCGCAATACTAATCGTAATCAAAATCGTCGTCCTGGTAATACTCAACAGCGTAAGCCTGCTGAGAACAAACAAAAGCAACAACCAAAGAAAGCGGTTGAAGCGCGCGATAACAGTAATACCAAGGATACAAAGGATAGCCAGCAAGACAAAAACCAACCTCAAAGTCGCAGAGGTAAACGTGGTGGTCGTCGTCGTGGTGGTCGCAATCCAAATGAGAATGCAAACTCACAAACTGGACAACAAGATGCAACTAAAACAGCATCTGCAACACAACCTCAAGCGAAAAGTAATGTAGCAGACAACAAACCTGCAGCAGTACCGTCAGCTAATAAACCACAAAAGCAGGCATCGAGCTCTACATCATCGACTGAGAGTTCTGAGGCACCTGTTTTTCATGAGACTCCTAAACCTCAAATAGAAAAAACAGACGCAACAAAACCTTCTCTGAAACAGATAGAGACCAAAGCATCTACTGCAGAAGCAAAGCCTATTGTTGCTAAACCTGAAGAGAAAAAATCTGAAGAGGCTAAACCTCAAGCGGTAAGAGAAACTCCTAAGGTAGAAAAACCACAAGAAGCTGTTCCAGCGGCAAAAAAAGCAGAGATGCAACAGGTCTTTACTAAATCAGATGACTAAAGATAGTATTTCGTATTAAATACAAGACTTAGTCAAGTGAGACAAACTAAACCGCCAAGGATTATCTTGGCGGTTTTTTTATGCCTTTTAACTAAAGCATAGGAGAATAAGCAACAGGCAATAAAAAATTAAAGACGAAACTTAACTTTTTTACTTCCACGATAACAGCTGATATTTTTACGATCACTGGCTTGGCATTTAACGGCTATAGCAGGTTCTTGCCACCCTTCAATCATTTTCAACCCATATGGACCAACTGTTTTAGATTTAGCACCAGTAATACCAGTAGCATTATAATTATAAATAACTTTAAAGCTGCCGTTGGACTTAAACCCAACTATTGTTGATTTTGCGGTATATGAAACTTTTGCTCCATTTATCTTTCTCGTTTTCTCACTTGAGAAGCAAGTAAGTTCATTTTCTGCAGATTCAAGACATGTTGTTGTTGAAGATGGAAGGAAGTCTGCAGCACCATGATTGTTTTTCCATTTATTATTTAATACCAGCTTCATCATATTTGGAATTTTAACTACTACTGTTTTTTTCTTGGCTACAACAATTTTTTTAGTTGCTGCTTTTTTCTTTGCTGTAAGTTGAGCTTGTTTTTTTGCTGCAGCACGTTGACGTTGCTGCTTAGCGAGTTTTTTACTCTCTGCTGCAAGTTTTGCTTTACGTGCTACATCTTCTTTTTCTAACTTTGCCTGCAATGCTAATCTTTTATTTTTTGCAGCCTTTTCATTCTTTTCATAGTCTTTTTTGTTAAGGCGCTTCTTAGCTTGATTGCTACCGTTTGCCTTAGCCTTTTTATACCACATCATTGCGGTATCTTTATTTTTAGCTACACCAAAACCATTCTCATAAAAATAACCAATTTTATATTGAGATGGCGCATGTGATTGATTAGCAGCCTTCATGTACCAATCAAAAGATTGCTTTAAGTCTTTTTTGAGATCGCCACCAAACTCATATGCTGTCGCAACACTAAATTGTGCAGAAACATCCCCACGTTTTGCAAGAATCAAATCTAACTTTAACTGACTAGTCTCTGCGACCGCAGATATTGAGATTAATAACCCAGCAAACAATACTAAAATTTTCATAACATTATTCCAAACTAATTTTATCGGCAGATAGATAACAGGCGAGCGGCTTTGCCTTTACAGGGATCAGACTTAAATCCTTCTTTTGGATTTTTTGCCTCTTGTCTTTTTTTCTCAGCTGCAATTCGAACAGCTCTTGCTTTAGCTTCTCTATCAGATTTTGCTTTTGCCTTTACAGCTTTATCCTTGGCATCCCTCGCTGCTCTTGCTTTTGTTTCTCTAGTTGCTTTCGCCTTAGCTTCTTTTTTGGCCTTGGCTTTTGCAGCCTTTATCTTCTTAGCTTTTGCTTCTTTAGCTAACTTAGCCGCCTTTTCTTTATTTTTTGCTTCACGAACAGCTTTGTCATTTGCTGCCTTTTTAGCAGCCTTAGCTTTTTTACGAGCAGTTGCTTCTTGCTGTTTACGCTGCTTCTCTTTCTTTAAGGCACGAAGTCTTTCTTCTTCCTTTTTCTTAGCTTTACGACTATTAATGTTTGCAGTTTTATTCTTTGTTTTATTTAGTCTCTGTAATGCGATGCTTGCTTTTGCATCCCCAGCATCATGAGCCTTCTGATACATCTTAATCGCTTTATCTAAATCCTTTTTAACGCCGTCTCCACGTTCATACATTTGTCCCACTTTCATCATCGCTTTAGCATTACCCTTTTCAGCCATTTTCTGCTGAAACAAGAACAGGCTTTTCATAGGATCACCTGCTGCAAATGCAGCAGATGATAAAGTTATAAATAGAATGAGAGTTATAGATAGACTTCGAGTAAACATATTATTTCACCAACAAAGGGGGATTGAGTCCAATAAGTATTGTCATTACCGTTAAGGTAAAATTAAAACAACCTTAACGGATTTGTTTAATGATTTACCATCAATGTAACCAATTGCACCTTCTGTTCTGCTAACCCACTTAATGACGTCTGCAGAAGTAGAAAATTTCTTTGGTGGCTTACCCTTGCCTGTGTATTTCAATTTAGCCCAGTAACGATTCACCGCACTGTCAGATTTTTTTACAACTGACTTATAAAACTTCCTATGAGCAGTTGTATCTCTAGGTAAATCTGCAGCTTTAATGCTTTTACCATTTGAGTATCTTTTTAACTTACCTAAATAAATTTTAGCCAGTTTAGCCTTAGATAAACCAATTTCTTTCACGCCAGGATGCGTTATTACTGCAACACCTGCATTTGCAATAGGTGCAACGAGATATAGCGATGAAATAACAAGAGAAAGCGTTAGTAATTTATGTAATTTTTTCATCGTAAACCTCTAGAAAAGAACGTCTAATGCAACAGTGTAAATCATACCTGTATCTGTTAAAGGTGCATCATATAAGCCACCTGCATCACCACCATATGAGTCCGGGGTTTTCTTTGCTGCTTCAAATTTTAACGCGGCAGCATCTGCAACTTCTATACGTAAACCTATTGCTGTTGATGTTTGTTTAGGAGCATATATGCTTGCATCTTTACCTTCTCCAATTGAAGCATATGTAACATAAGGTAAGAAATCACCTACACGATATCCTGCCGTTACATAATATGCGGTAGCATCCGGGAAAGCCGCCATTAAATTCGCACCGGTATCACGCACGATATATTCTGAATAAATCACAATATTGTTAACGTCGATAGTCAT
>JAUVGM010000132.1 GCA_030593785.1 Gammaproteobacteria bacterium
ATGCGAAGTTCTAAAACCATCAAAGAAATGTACAATAGGTATTCGGGATTCCAGTGTTGCAGCCTGTGCAATTAAGGCAAAATCCATAGCTTCTTGTGGTGAGTTTGAAGCGAGTAAAGCAAAGCCTGTTGATCGTACCGCCATCACATCACTGTGATCACCAAAAATAGAAAGAGCCTGTGCTGCAACAGAACGCGCGGCCACATGAAAAACAGCAGGGGTTAATTCACCTGCAATTTTAAACATATTCGGGATCATTAATAATAACCCCTGTGATGCGGTGAAGGTCGTTGTTAATGAGCCGGTTTGCAAAGCGCCATGAATAACTCCTGCCGCACCGGCTTCACTTTGCATTTCAATAATATCGGGAACAGTGCCCCAAAGGTTAAGCTGTTGTCGTGATGACCATTCGTCTGCCCACTCCCCCATGGGTGAAGCCGGAGTGATTGGATAAATGGCAATAACTTCATTAGTTAAATGAGCAACAGTAGCCGCAGCCTGATTACCATCAATGGTGACTGTTTTGTCTTGAGACATAGCAATTATTATTTTTATTGTGAAAGGAATTGAGATAAATGACTGCGAATATCTTCCTCACTATGATGTGCAAGATTTTTATCCAGTTCAAAGACTATTTTTTCACTCGTTTCAGAAGATAGATGGGTTCTTAACTCACCCAAAAATGCGGGAGCAGCAATGATAACTAATTTGTTCAGCTTATTAGCCTTACGAGTTTCATCTAAATAATCAGCAATACGTTTAGCGAACTCGATCATTTCTTCCCTTTTTGGCTCAATTTTTTCCTGATAAGCATGGTCTCCACCACCACCTTTTCCAGAGCCTTTCCCGGGTAAATCACTTACCAGATTTTGCTCATGCACTCGCCCTTCTGGATGCGCCATAGTCTCAATTTCATTTAATGGCGAATGAGCAGAATCAACGGTAAAAATACGTGCACGGGTACTATCGGCTACAACAATCATCATGTGTTCCATATCTCATCTCCCTTTCATATTAATATTATATTAAATACTCAGAATCAATCGAATACCATGACATAAATCAATAAAGTTGCATTGGTATAGAATTATTGAGCTATAAACATAGCATTATTAAAATATCTTGAATAGATAATTAAAGAAATATCCAGCCCACTGAATGTGGTTATATGATGTCGTTCGTTTAAGCTTAATTCCCCATATCATTTTTCAAAAGAAAGATACTTGATACTAATCCGTTGTTAATATCATCAATAATGCTTGAGCGTGTTCAGAAGCTTCTAAGCCAAGATCGGTGAGATACCCACCATCATCTTGAGACACTAAGCCTTTTTTATGGAGCCGCTTAGTTGCAGCTATAGCATTTCCCTCAGCGGTTTTATGCACTTTAATACCTTCTTGATGGTTTGAAACATCAAATAGCATTAAAACATTTAGCTCATCCATTATTTCTGTTGTATACGACATAATAAAACCCCTTAGATTCTATAAATAAAACAGTTTGGTAACGTATTTCATGTTATCAACATTATCTATATTAAGCTCCCTATTTTTAAATTCATTAAATATTCAAAATATTTAGTGAAAATTACATAGATGATTATTACTGTTATTTTAACTTTAGTTCAATACGTACACTTAATTTACGCCTTATAAAACACCGGTTAAACCATGTAACATTTAGTAACAAAAACAATATATTATGAAACTATGTTGATATAAATCTAAATTCAAATTGATGTGTATAAGAACAGTTTTTAGCGATGTATTTTTGTGAGATAAATCACAATTCTATTTTTGAAACATCGCGTAATTACATAAAGTGTCGATACTAGTACTGCAAAAAATGCATAGCTACAGAAAATACATTAATACATATTAATATTAGTGAATGTTTATTAACTCTCGTTTAATAAAACAAAATGACTTTAAAAAAATATACGATTTCTCTTAATGGTTTACTTGGCCATGAAAGCATAATATTTAAATTAATTTGTTCTGTTTCAGAGAGAACTAAAGATAGAACAAATTCCTACACTCTAATCACTGATAACAAAAATGCAGAAGACAAAATCAAAAAATCATCTCAAGTTGATCCAAATGATCTTAAACGTAGAAAATTACAAACAGGATTTATTGATCAGATTATAAATAGATCTGCAGCATAAATTGGCGTTCAGAGATAATAAGAATGCTTTTGCTCATTTAAAAACTCTCAGATACAACGATAGAATGTATCCGAGAGTTTACCTAAAATCGGTTTAGCGTCGCTCTGGAAACAACAGTATTATCGACGAAACAGGGTTTAACAAAATTTAATTCTCTTAAGATGCTTTATCTAATCGATGCATCATACATACTAGATCAGCTTCAGATTTACTTAATCCGCAAACATTTACAATATCTTCAACACTTGCACCTGTTTGAGCCATGCTAATAGCCTGCTCATAAGGTTGGTTAACTGAACTATAGTACTCAACAGGTGCTGTGGTCATGGCAGGTTGTATTTTAGGTTGTTCTTGTGATGTAACGATAGTTGGACGCTTACGCTGATTACGTTCTATTTCCAGGACACGGCCACCAACACCAACTGCAGCATTGGCTAATGCTCGCAAATCTCGTTGTAATGATTGCATTGAAAGTGACTGTTGCTGTTGTAGTTTTCTCTGGCGTCGGAATGAAGATAAGCTCATGATAAGTACAACGACAACCGACGACATTAACCATTCATTGGTCGTTAAAATATTGAAATATTGAGTGAGTTGTTCCATTGTCTTTCTCGCTATATTTAGTATTTACTTTTTATAGATGACGTTCCTTTAAGCATACTCATCTATATTTTTTCCAGGTCCATCTTCTTTAACTTCATTCTTATTTTTTTGTTTATTACGCTTTTGATGCTTGGATGAGTTGTCTTTGAGGCCAGACTTATTAACTGGCCGACTTGGTGGTGCAGGCCACAGATTAGTTATTTTATCGGATGTACCTATATCAACCATTTCATCCTATAACGGCTTAGCTATTGCTTCAGCTACAAAGAAGCAACCTCCTGCCATTCCTCATCAGAAAGTAATTTATTCACATCTACCAATATTAATAATTCGTCATCTCTGCTCGATACACCTTGAATGTATTTTGAGCTTTCATCATTACCGACATTTGGCGCAGTCTCAATTTCTGAAACTTTTAAATCAACAACTTCAGCGACACTATCAACGAGAATGCCGACAACATTATTATTAGCTTCAACAATAACGATTCTGGTTTCATCATCATTTTCGACATCCTGCAAACCAAAACGTCTGCGCGTATCAATAACAGTAACAACATTTCCACGTAAATTAATAATACCCAACACATAATGTGGTGCACCAGGCACAGGAGCAATTTCAGTCATACGTAATACTTCTTGTACCTGCATTACTTTGATGCCGTATTTTTCACTCTCAAGACGAAATGTTACCCATTGGATAATTGAATCATCATTGTCATCTACCACATCATTCATTTATTACTCTCCTGGTTCTATAGGCGGAATGTAATAAGCCAGTTTTCTGGCGCACATCCAACCCTACATACAATACTGCATTTAATATGCCAAATGATTAAGATTTTTTTGAAAACTGTAATATGTAAAAAAACAGCTGTAACCCTATGATTTCTGGCCTTTTTCTAGCATTTTAGAGAATCCTTCACTGTTTAATAGTGCACACATATGCTCAATAACAGTCCCAGCCAGCCAACCTCGACTGGTTTTTGACGTTCTCCAGCGTACTTCATTTGGTTCCAGCGTGATTACTTCACCAATTTTGTCACAGGCAAGCCCCCACTTATAATCATCAATTAAGACAATATGATTAACCCTTTCACGAGGATCATCATCAATTAATTGTTCAAGTTTGTTCGCGGGTAAAATCATTCTTGCTGTATCAATAACAGCAATCTTGTAATCCAGATGCCGCAATATCCCCATATAAAAGTCAGCATGCCCGGGCATTTCAGTGACTCCATCGTGCCATTCGATCACACTGCTTAATTCAATAAGGGGAACTGCCAACTTTATACCTGCAACTTCAAATAATAAGACCTGGAAGGGTTCATTTGCCCATTCAGGAATAATTGATTCAGTGGTTACTTCTTTTTCAATCGCTTCAGTTACAACCGTAGTTTCGACTGGTATCTCAACTTTATTTTCTACAACAACTTCTGTTGGTATATCTACAACCGGTTTTGCTTCAATCTTAATTTCAGTAACCACTTCGACAGCAGGAACTTCAACAACGGGTTTAATTTCAGGTGCTATTATCTCTGCTTCAGGCTCACGTAAAAGTGAATCTAAAAACAAAGAGACCGCGAGTTTTTCATCGACTAGAGTATTTGAGTTATTCGAAGCCATATTATGAGCTCACTAATCTTAAGTGACTTTCTTGTATCGGGTTAAGTAAATAAACAAGCAATGCTGCGTAAGCTTTAGTACCGCGAGTTGACTTATTCATCAGTGAAATTGGCAAGCCTTGACGGCTGGCTTCACGAAATTGTGTATCAACAGGAATAACAGATGACCACACCTTTTCACCATACTGTTCTCTTAATGCTCGTAAACTATCTGTTGATGCTCGCGTACGACGATCAAACATTGTTGGAATAATGACGGACTGCAAAGCGCTTTTTCTTGATTTAGTGATCATATCTAAAGTGTTCATCATTCTTTCCAGACCTTTTAAGGCCAGGAATTCTGTTTGTACTGGTACCAATAAGCGATCGCATGCCGCTAAAGCATTTACCATTAAAATACCCAGCATGGGTAAACAATCAATCAAGACATAATCAAAATGATCTTCCAGAGCAACCAGTGATTTTTTTAGCACTAAGCCTTTTCCTTCTTTAGTACCTAGTTGTCGATCAAGTGTTGCTAACGCAGTAGATGCTGGAAGAAGCTTTAGATGTTCAACCTTTGTATCAATAATTACTGGTGACACATTTTGAAAGGAAAAATCACTTAATTGAAATAAAGAATAAATGCTATTTGGCATATCATCAGGATCGTAACCAAAGTATGAAGTCATTGATCCTTGTGGATCCATATCAACAAGCAATACTCGTGAACCCTGCGTGACCAAATGACCTGCAAGCGACACTGCGGTGGTTGTCTTACCAACGCCACCTTTTTGATTGGCTATTGCCCATATTTTCACAATCCACCTTCATTCACATTAACGTTATTTGTTGATGATACACCTTCTTTTTTAGCTTGGCCTATATCGCGATCAATTTCTACTATACGTCGTGCATTTTTATCGGCGAGAATCACTATTTTTACCCGACGATTGCGTAATCTACCTTCAGGTGTCGCATTACTTGCGACCGGACGAAATTCTGCATAGCCAATGGAAGACAAACGTTTTGGATTAACACCATAACGTGTAAACAGGTGCACTACACTGGCAGCGCGAGATGCAGAGAGTTCCCAGTTTGATGGAAATAGTTCATTTTTTATGGGGATATTATCAGTGTGACCTTCGACATCAATCGAATTCGGTAATGTTTTCAATACTTCTGCAAGTGCTTTTAATGCAGGAAAAGCTTCATCTTCCAATTCAGAATCAGCACTGGAAAATAAGATCTTGCTGTTCATTTCTATCTCTACCCAAAGATCATGTTTAGTAACTTTGATCAAACCTTGATCAATTAATGGTTGGACTGACTTACTCACTGTTTTTGCAATTTGTTGCATTTCACGTTCATAAGTTCGTTGTGATTTAGGTAAGACTTTAATGGGTTTTATTATTGTCTTGGTCGTTTCAGCACTGCTGACAACTTTATTTTCTTTACCTATTTGAATTGGCTCAGGAGATTTAGGTGCAACTTTAAATGCTTCGTTCATTGTGTCGGCTAGCACGCGATATTTACCTTCATTAACTGAAGACATAGCATACATAACAACAAAAAAAGCGAATAAGAGTGTTACAAAATCAGCGTACGATACCATCCAGCGATCGGTGTTATCTGATTCATGGGATATGGGTTTTCTTCTGGCCATAATTCATACCTGACATTAATCAGCGTAAGAAACCTAAAAGTTTTGTTTCAATATTACGAGGGTTTTCACCTTCTGCAATAGAAACTAAACCTTCTACAATCATTTCATCAAAATGAGCATCATTAATAATAATGCTTTTTAATTTATTAGCGATAGGTAATAAAACAAGATTAGCTAGTGCAACCCCGTAAATTGTTGCAACAAAAGCGACCGCAATACCACCACCTAATTTACTTGGATCAGATAAATTACCCATTACCTGTATCAAACCTAAAACAGCACCAATAATACCAATTGTGGGACTGTAGCCACCCATACTTTCATAAACGCGCGCTGCCTGTATATTAAAACTTTCACGAGTATGAATATCAACTTCCATAATAGTACGTATCGCTTCAGGTTCGCTTCCATCAATTAAAAGTTGTAAACCTTTTTTAGCAAAAGGGTCCTTTTCCGAATCTTCAAGATTTTCTAAACCTAACAGTCCTTCGCGTCGTGCAATATTACTCCAGCTGATAATTTTTTGAATAACCGCTTCACTGTCAAATTGCGGAGTACTTATTGTCCACCACAACATTTTAATAGCTCGAACAAAAACAGCTATAGGTGACT
>JAUVGM010000120.1 GCA_030593785.1 Gammaproteobacteria bacterium
CGCCCACAACAAGGTATCTCTTTGATTTTGCTGATATAGATCAAAATATTGGGGTATACTCGCCTATATTATAAAGAGTCCTCGTTGATTTTATATTATGGCTGAATACGCACTTATACTCATAAGCACCATTCTGGTAAATAACTTCGTTTTAGTGAAGTTTTTAGGCTTGTGCCCTTTCATGGGCGTTTCTCGTAAACTTGAAACAGCTATCGGTATGGGGCTGGCCACTGCATTTGTTTTAACACTCTCATCCATCAGTAGTTACCTGGTTAATGAATACCTTCTTGCACCTCTAGGCATTGAATATCTTAGAACAATTACCTTTATTCTAGTGATTGCTGTTGTTGTGCAATTTACTGAAATGGTTGTACATAAAACAAGCCCGCTACTTTACCAGGTGTTAGGAATTTTCTTACCTTTAATCACAACCAATTGCGCTGTGCTTGGTGTTGCCTTACTAAACGTTCAAACTGAACATGGTTTTATTGAGTCAGCTCTGTATGGCTTCGGTGCCTCAGTTGGTTTTTCTTTAGTTCTTGTTTTATTTGCCGCAATGCGTGAACGCATTGATGTTGCAGATGTACCTGAACCTTTCCGTGGCGCTTCTATTGCATTAGTGACTGCAGGTTTGATGTCGATGGCCTTTATGGGTTTTGCAGGATTAGTTAAGGTCTAATATGCTGGAAACAATTCTTGCTATAGCCGCACTTGCGATCGTTTTTGGTCTTATCCTTGGATTTTCTGCCATAAAATTTAAAGTTGAAGGCGACCCTATCGTCGATAAGATAGATGCTATCTTGCCACAAACACAATGTGGTCAATGTACCTATCCCGGTTGCCGTCCATATGCCGAAGCAATTGCAAAAGGTGAAGCAGATATCAACCAATGCCCTCCCGGTGGAGAAGCAGCAATTAATGAACTTGCTGATTTGTTAGGCGTTGATCCAAAACCTTTAAATGCTGAACACGGTGAACATTCTGAAAGTAAAACCGTTGTTTATATCGATGAAGAAATTTGTATTGGATGTACATTATGTATTCAGGCTTGCCCGGTTGACGCCATTGTTGGTGCAGCAAAATTAATGCACACCGTAATAGAAAATGAATGTACCGGTTGTGATTTATGCATCCCCGTTTGTCCGGTTGATTGTATTTACATTAAACCCGTTACTGAAACTATCAGCACATGGAAATGGCCCATACCTGACGCTAAGCGGGTAACTTCATAATGACGACACGTTTATGGAAAATATTTGGTGGTCTTAAGTTACCTGGTTTTAAAACCATGTCGATGTCTCAAGCGACAGAAACACCCCCGCTACCTAAAATATTGGTACTTCCGTTAAAGCAACATATTGGTCATGCTGCTGAAGCGATAGTAGAGGTGGGCGATATTGTTTTAAAAGGACAAATGATTGCGGCGGCAAAAGATTATGTTAGCAGCCCTATTCATGCGCCCTCATCAGGAAAAATAATTGCAATAGAACAACGCCTGGTACCTCATCCATCAGGCATAGCAACAGACTGTATTGTTATAGAAACAGATGCTGAAGATCGTTGGATTGAAAATGAAGATGCAATAAATGCGAACTACCGCCAACTCGACGCAGGGGTGTTACGCGACATTATTCGTGATGCGGGTATTGTAGGGTTAGGTGGTGCAGGCTTCCCTTCATTTATAAAGCTTAACCCCGGTTCCAACCATATGGTGAACACCCTTATTTTGAATGGTGCTGAATGCGAACCTTACATCACCTGCGATGCCATGTTAATGCAGGAGCATAGTCGTAAGATCATTGATGGTCTTAATATTATGCGCCATGCGCTGCAAGTTGAGCACTGTATTATTGCTGTAGAAGACAATAAGCGTGCCGCTCACACAATGCTTGTTAACGCGCTACAAGAACATGAAGCAGAATATATAGATATTATTCAGGTTCCTACGTTATATCCTGCCGGCGGCGAAAAACAACTTATAAAAACTCTTACAGGTAAAGAAGTACCCAGCACTGGCTTACCTATTAATATCGGTGTTGTTTGTCATAATGTTGCCACCGCTGCCTCTACAGCAACAGCGGTGCTTGAAGGTAAGCCTTTAATTAGCCGTTACGTTACAGTAACAGGTGAAGGTGTTAGTCATCCGCGTAACCTTGATGTTTTATTTGGAACACCTTTTTCACAGTTAATTGATTTATGTGACAGAAACTCTAAAGCGGAACAATTTATTATGGGCGGCCCAATGATGGGCTTTGAAGTAAGTGATGATAATCTTCCCGTTATAAAAACCAGTAACTGTATTCTTGTTCAAAGTAAAAATACTAAACCCAAATTTGTTATGCCTTGTATCCGTTGTGGACAGTGTGCTGAAGTTTGTCCGGCACAATTATTACCACAGCAACTTTACTGGTATGCGCGCGCGAAAAACTTTGACAAAACACAAGACTATAATCTTTTTGATTGTATTGAATGTGGTTGTTGCTCTTATGTTTGTCCAAGTCATATTCCTTTAGTGCAATATTTTCGTTTTGCAAAAACAGAAATATGGGCGCAAGAACAGGAAAAGAAAACATCAGATATTGCTCGTCAACGTCATGAATTCCGTCAATTTAGACTGGAACGCAAAAAAGCAGAAAACGAAGAACGTAAACGACAAAAACGTGAACTACTTAAAAAAGTAAGTGGTGAAAAAGATAGTGCCGAAGATTCTAAAAAAGCTGCAATTGATGCAGCAATGGCACGAGTTAAAGCTAAACGTGAAAAACAATCTATCACGCCAGAAAATACCGGAAACCTGACTGAAGCTCAGAAAAAAACCATCGCTGAAATTGATTCGCGGCGTAAAAAAGCAAAGGATGAAAATTAATCATGCATAGTTCACCCTATATTCAAAATAATGAAAATGTCTCTCGCATGATGTTAGCGGTTATTTATGCACTCATCCCTGGCACCTTAGTTTATATACATTTTTTTGGCTTCGGCGTTATTATTAATATTTTAATTGCAGTAATCACAGCTTTAATCTGTGAAGTTGCGATACTAAAAATTCGTAACCGCCCTATTAAGCCTTTTATATATGATGGTACCGCTGTCTTAACAGCAATACTTCTTGCACTCGCTTTACCCACTCTAACACCATGGTGGTTACCAGCTTTAGGTGCCGGATTTGCTATTATTATTGCAAAACATTTATATGGCGGAATGGGATATAACCCGTTTAACCCTGCAATGGTTGGTTATGCCATGTTATTGATTGCCTTCCCCAAGGAAATGACCGCCTGGATTCCCGCAGAAACACACGGCTTAAATTTCTTTGACACATTAAATTATAGTTTCTTTGAAACATTACCCGCTGGTATGAACTACGATGCGCTCACTATGGCAACACCGCTGGATAGTATAAAAACACAACTCAGCCTTGGTTATACCTTAGATGAAATTCATACTGCTAACTCCTCTTTGTTTGGCAATATAGCTGGTTACGGTTGGGAATGGATTAACATTATGTTTTTAGTTGGTGGCATCATTCTTATTTCAATTAAAGTAATCAGCTGGCATATCCCTGTTTCCATATTAGGTGCGCTTGCATTTATGGCTATGATTTTTAATTTTTCAGATGCCGGTAGTTATCCCCCCATCAGTTTTCATTTATTTGGCGGCGCGGCGATGCTAGGTGCATTTTTTATTGCAACAGATCCTGTTACCGCAGCGGCATCAAACAAAGGCCGTTTAATTTACGGCGCGGGGATTGGAGTTTTAATTTATATAATTCGTACCTGGGGTGGTTATCCTGATGCTATCGCATTTTCAGTTTTACTAATGAACATGGCTGTACCAATGATTGATTATTATAGTAAACCAGCTGTGTTTGGTGCACCGAACAAGGGCTAAAGTATAAATGAATATTATTCGAAATATGATCATTAGTGCTGTTGTACTGGCTTTGTTTGCTGTGGCAGGGACATTTTTTGTTTCATATACTTTTGATAATACAATTGATCGCATCAATGAGAATAAACGTCTCGCATTATTAAAATCCATTCATGTTCTTATTTCTCCGACAATTCATGACAATGATATTTTTACAGACATTATCAAGGTCGGCAATAAAAAATTATTAGGAAGTAAAAAACCAGTAACCATTTATCGTGCACGTAAAGACAACAAACCCATTGCTGTTATTGTTAATAGCATTGCTCCAGATGGATACAACGGTAACATTGAGCTTCTTGTTGCAATTCAATACGACGGAACGCTGGCTGGTGTACGCGTTACCCACCATAAAGAAACACCCGGCTTAGGTGATGCCATTGAAGATAATCGTTCTGACTGGATTAAAACGTTTGCACAAAAATCTTTAACTGATCCAGATACAAAAGGCTGGGCAGTTAAACGTGATGGTGGTGAGTTTGATCAGTTCACTGGGGCAACAATAACACCCCGCGCAATCGTAAAAGCAGTCTATAATACATTACGCTATTATAAAGAACATCGAGATACCTTATATGAGTGATACCAGCTACAGTAAGATCATCTACAACGGTCTATGGGTCAATAACCCTGCTTTTGTTCAACTACTTGGCCTCTGTCCTTTATTAGCGGTTTCAAACACGGTTATAAATGGGCTTGGACTTGGTTTAGCGACAACACTCACCTTAGTTGCATCAAATGTAATGGTGTCCATAATCCGACACTGGGTTCGACCTGAAATTCGTATACCTGTTTTTGTATTAATCATTGCCTCTACGGTAACCATCATTGAGCTATCAATGAATGCCTGGTTCCATGAGCTCTATAATATCCTTGGTATATTTATCCCGCTTATAGTAACGAATTGTGCCATCATCGCCCGTGCTGAGGCCTTTGCATCTAAAAATACGGTATCAAGTTCTTTCCTTGATGGCTTGTTTATGGGCTTAGGTTTTACTGCCGTGTTAGTTACACTCGGAGCAATGCGTGAGGCAATTGGTTTCGGTACTTTATTTCAACAAGCTCATCTTATGTTCGGAGAAGCTGCGCGTGGGTTTACGATTACATTATTTGATGATTATCGAGGCTATTTACTCGCTATCCTGCCACCCGGTGCTTTTATTGGCCTTGGATTTTTAATTGCAGGAAAAAACATTATTGATAAAAAACGTTTAGCGCGTGAGAAGTTATTATCTGCTCAACAAGTTGAAGCGTCAGCAGTTACCTAAATATATGAATAAAGCTATTCGTACTGAAATTTTCACTCGCCTGAAAAAACATACCCCCAATCCAACGACCGAACTCAATTTCTCTTCGCCATTTGAGTTGTTGATTGCCGTTATACTTTCTGCTCAATCAACGGATAAAGGTGTTAATAAAGCAACCAAAGATTTATTTAAAAAAGCCCCTACGCCAAAAAAAATGGCCGCTTTAAAAGAAAGCGGTTTAAAGAAATATATTAAAACAATTGGCCTCTACAATACCAAAGCCAAGAATATTATTAAGACCTGTAAAATGTTGGTTGAGGAACATGACTCTCAGATTCCCGACGATCGCGAAGCACTTGAAGCGTTACCCGGCGTAGGTCGGAAAACAGCGAATGTCGTACTAAACACCGCATTTGGCCATCCTACTATGGCGGTTGATACACATATCTTTCGCGTTTCCAATCGTACTAAAATTGCCCCAGGCAAAAATGTCGTGGAAGTCGAAAAAAAATTACTCAAATTTATTCCTGAAGAATTTATGATAGATGCTCACCATTGGCTTATTTTACATGGTCGCTATACCTGTATCGCACGTAAACCACGCTGTGGTGCCTGTGTTATAGAAGATTTATGTGAATTCAAAGATAAAATAATCGAATGACTTGTAACTTACTCCCTCACTCATTACCCTAGCCGCATGTTTGGACAAGACCGCACAGAGCTACGACAAATGTTTTTCACCGCCTGGAAAA
Source organism: Gammaproteobacteria bacterium (assembly GCA_030593785.1). GTDB lineage: Bacteria > Pseudomonadota > Gammaproteobacteria > UBA6429 > Thiohalophilaceae > JAGLTQ01. The sequence goes on from JAUVGM010000120.1 coordinate 5,930, forward strand.
AACATCAAAGTCAGCAGCTAATGGAACCTCTGGAAGCAGTGGTAGCCAAAATTATTGAACTTCATCCTGAATATCATGCTTTATTTGAAAATGATACGGCTGAACTCGATAAAGACTACACACCAGAAATGGGACAAACAAATCCCTTTCTTCATATGGCAATGCACATATCTATACAAGAACAACTCTCTACAAAACGTCCAACGGGTATTGAACAACTCCACCAATCCATGCTCAATAAAATTAAAGATCCCCATGAAACAGAACATCTTATGATGGAATGTTTGGGGGAGATGCTTTGGGAAGCACAATCTCAAAATCGCGCCCCTGATGAAGCCGATTATTTAACATGTTTAAATAAATATACGTAACTATGCGTTACATAGACCTTACAAATCCCACCTGAATTAAAATTATATATCCTATTGTTTTATATAAAGTTTATTTTATTAAGTAACTTATTCCACACTTATAAAATGTCTAAGTGACATTTATTTACAGCATTGATTAAAAAAGTCTCGAACAACTACGAAACTTTTGGTATAGATGTATGTCATATTTTGTAAGCTGTGGATATATAAGAAGTTTAATTCAGAAGCTCAATATTTTTATAAAAAACAATAATGTTACATATAATTTAAAAACTGGAGATACGCTGATGTCTAAGAAAAAATCAATCACTACACTTTCAATTGCTGCTGGTACGGCTTTTGTTGCTTCTTTAGCTATGGGTAACGTAGCAAACGCTGCTGAAGGTGCTAATCCTTTTGCTATGAATGAAATGTCTGGTGGCTACATGCAACTTGCTGAAGGCAAATGTGGTGGAAGCATGAACAGCAAAAGCGACATGAAAGAAGGCAAATGTGGCGGAAGCATGAAAGATGGTAAAGCTAAAAAAGAAGGCAAATGTGGTAACAATAAAGATATGAAAGAAGGTAAGTGTGGCGGCAGTAAAGGCATGGGTATGGACAATGGTAAAGGTAAAAAAGAAGGTAAGTGTGGTGAAGGCAAATGTGGCGGTAATAACTAAGCCAATACCTTTAAAATCATGAACAATAATCAATACCCCGTTCATGGTGCAGGTTTAGGTCTGCGACGATCTATGATGGATTCG
>JAUVGM010000329.1 GCA_030593785.1 Gammaproteobacteria bacterium
GGTAGTGGTGGCGATGACTACATCTAAAATTGTTGGAACAAGTGATTCAGCTGATTTTGAACGTTGGGAATTACCACGTGTTAGTGGTCCGGTCGTTTCTTCAAAGGCAACAGCAGAAGAATTAGAATCTATTCAAAAACAGGCTTATAACGAAGGCTTTGCTTTAGGTCAAAAAGAAGGCCTGCAACATAAAAAACAGGAGCTAGAAGAAAGTGCAGCATCACTTCGATCTATAATAGAGCTCTTGACTGAACCTTTAAAAGAGCTTGATGATGATGTTGTAAATCAACTTGCCCAATTGTCGATGACGGTTGCTAAACAGGTTGTTCGCCGTGAGTTACATACTAACGAAGGTGAAATAGTTGGTATTGTACGTGAAGCGATGAGCGCCTTACCTGCAAGTACGCGTAAAATTACTTTACATATTCATCCTGATGATAGTGAATTAATTCGTAATGCTTTTTCATTAGGTGATGAAAATGAGTCAGACGAGTTGCGCTGGAAAGTGATAGAAGATCCCATGATTTCACGCGGTGGCTGTAAAATTTCAAGTGAAAATTCTCGCATTGATGCAACGGTCGAAGGACGTTTAAATCGTATTATTAATACTCTATTAGGTGGCGAGCGCGAGTCTGATGAATAATTCACATTATTCAAATCTTCATTCATCTCATCAAAATAATTGGAAAGAACAATTATCACGAATTCAATCACGCATGGATCAAGTTTCTCCTGTTGTTGTAGAGGGCCGTTTAAACCGCATGGTGGGTTTAACATTGGAAGCGGTTGGTTGCCAGGCAGTTATTGGTTCAAGATGTCTGGTTAAAAGTCAAAATAGTAAGCCAGTAGAGGCTGAAGTTGTAGGTTTCTCAGGTGAAAAACTCTTTTTAATGCCAACAGGCAATATTCGTGGTATTCATCCAGACGCAACCGTTATTCCAACACATCAAATTTATGAAGCTCATGTTGGTGATGCTTTACTAGGGCGTGTGCTCGATGGTCGCGGTGTTCCTATTGATGGTAAAGGCCCATTAATTACTTCTGAAACACGCGCCTTAACGGGTGAACCTATTAACCCATTAAAGCGTCAACCCATTAATACTCCACTTGATGTTGGCGTTCGTGCAATAAATAGTTTATTCACTGTTGGCCGTGGACAACGCATGGGGTTATTCGCAGGTAGTGGCGTTGGTAAAAGTATGTTGCTTGGTATGATGACAAAATTTACCTCGGCCGATGTCATTGTTGTGGGGTTAATTGGTGAACGTGGACGTGAAGTAAAAGAATTTATTGAAGACATACTAGGTGAAGAAGGTATGCAACGTGCGGTTGTTGTTGCCGTACCAGCCGATCAACCACCTGTTATGCGTATGCATGGAGCTTACCAGGCAACCAGTATCGCTGAACATTTCAGAGATGAAGGTAAAGATGTTTTATTGCTAATGGATTCATTAACACGTTTTGCCCAGGCGCAACGTGAAATTGCTTTAGCTATTGGTGAGCCGCCAGCAACAAAAGGTTATCCACCTTCTGTTTTTGCACAACTTCCTCAACTGGTGGAACGTGCCGGCAACGGTGAGGAAGGTGGTGGATCAATTACTGCATTTTATACGGTATTAACAGAAGGGGATGATCAACAAGATCCTATTGCAGATAGTGCTCGGGCAATACTGGATGGTCACATTGTTTTATCTCGTGAGCTGGCTGAAAGTGGTCATTATCCTGCGATCGATGTTGAAGCATCCATTAGTCGAGCAATGAATGCCGTTGTTTCAGATGAACACCTGGCTGCAGCGCAAAAATTCCGTCAGAGCTATTCTGTTTATCAGCAAAATAAAGATTTAATTAATGTTGGTGCATATGCGGAAGGTTCAAATCCCGAGGTGGATGAAGCTATTCGCTTGCACAGTAGCCAACAAGAATTTTTACGACAAGATCGACAAGAAGCGGTCAGTTGGGAGGGTAGTCTGCAACAACTGGCAGACTTATTGCAGCATTATAATAGTAATGAAAGTGGCAATGATCTTACTGCAAATATTGAAACACCGTTAGTTCCTACTTTCTGATATGTGTACTAATATTAACGAGTATTGAATAAAGATAAAACATTATGACATTAAAACGTTCAGATCGATTTAAACCACTTCATAATCTTGCGCAACAAAGTGAAGATGTTGCCGCGCAAACGCTGGGTAAAATTCAACGTGAGTTATCAGAGCATCATTTAAAATTGTCAGAGTTAATGAAGTATTATGAAGACTATACACAACGGTTTAACGAAAAAGCCGTAAATGGCATGAGTATTATTCAGGTTCAAAGCTATCAAAAATTCATATCACAATTAGAAATTGCGATAAGAGAACAAAAAAAGCACATTGGTCTTATTACAGAGGCATGTGATTCGAGTCGTGCAGACTGGACTACTGAACGACAAAAAACACAAGTGCTGGAAAAAGTAATGACTCGATACCAGAAACAGGAACAACAAATTCTTAATCGACAAGAGCAACGACTTTCAGACGAACATGTTACTAATCAATTTTGGCATAAAAATAAACAAACCACATAAAGTAGGTCAGACTCGTAGTGCCCCTCTTACAAAATATATAAGGGGGTGTCAGTCTGACAAAACTACCAGATACAACATTTTAGTAGCATGTCAGACTGATACCCTCTAAAAATTTTTGATGTGGGACACTATGAGTATGACATCCCCCCCTTTTAATTTTGGCACAGCCCTTGCAATTTCCTTAGTTGGATAGATTTAAAACGTGAGGACGCTATGAGTGATTCAATACAAATAACGGCATCAGCCAGTGCTGGTGTGCAGCAATCAAAACTTTCTGGCCTTGATTCTGTGAATAACCCTGAATCTACGGATGATTCGGCTGGTTTTACCGCCGTATTTGCCAGCTATATTGAGACTGAGACAGA
>JAUVGM010000070.1 GCA_030593785.1 Gammaproteobacteria bacterium
AATAACAGCAACAACTACCCATAAAATAATATTTTTAACTAAATCGTTCAATTTATTCCTACCTTAATTCATGCCTGAAAAATTCAAGTTTTGTTAATACTACTGCTTCTTAAACTGCTTCGCCATCAAATAAACTTCTGACGAACGTGCTCTCGAAGCTTTAGGTTTACGCACTATAATCTTAGCAAAATGCTGGCGTAATTCCTTCTTATATTCATCTAATCCTTCACCCGTGAAGACCTTGGTCAAAAAAGTACCACCCGGCTTAAGGACACTGACTGCGAATTCCAATGCAAGTTCGGCCAAATACATCATTTTTGGCTGATCGACGGCTTTCATTCCACTTATGTTGGGGGCCATATCCGAGATTACAAGGTCTACCCACTTGCCTTCTAGTGCTTGTACCAACTCATCATAAACCGCTTGTTCTGTGAAATCCCCTTCAATAAAGGTGACATCTGGTACGGCATCCATCGGTAGAATATCTAACGCAAAAAGACGGCCAGAATCACCTACTCTTTTGCTTAAAAGTTCGCTCCAGCCGCCTGGAGCAGCACCTAAATCCACCACTGCCATGCCCTTTTTTAACAGCCGATCTTTGTCGTCCATTTCAATGAGTTTATATATGGCACGCGACCGATATCCCTCTTTCTGGGCACGTTTAACGAATTCATCGCTAAAGTGCTCGGTTAACCATTTGTTGCTTGTTTTTGATCTGGCCATCTTAAATTTCGCTGTATTCCTTAATATCTAATTATATTGATTATACGTGATTTATCAGCGCTGACACGGTAAACTAGCCGCCCTTCAGCTCTTCTATTATTGGACGTTTTCCCATGAGTGTTACAGACAAACAAATCATCTTTTTACGTAAAAGTTGTCACCATATTAAACCAATTGTCACCGTGGGTAACGCAGGGCTGAGTGAGAATGTCATGTCTGAAGTTGAACTCGCGTTGAGTCACCACGAATTAGTTAAAATTAAAATTGCCGGGAATAGTGATGAGCGTAAAACGATAGCAAATGACATTGTTAAGCAAACAGGTGCTGTACTCGTTCAAACCATTGGTCATACTGCGAGTTTTTACAGGGAAGCGGATAAGCCTAAAATCCAACTGCCAAAAATCTAAAATACTATATTAAATTTGTAGGTCAGACTTCAGTCTGACAAAACGGCTACAATTTAAATACTAGCACCGCTGTCAGACTCGTAGTGCCCCTCGACAAGATATATAAGAGGGTAAAAGTCTAACCTACGCTTTTCTCTCTAAACCTGAAACGACCAACGCTAAGCCAGCCAAACTATTAATTAGGAATAGAACCGAGGCTATACCGTGTAAACGGCCAAACTCGGCTTTATTTATGTCCGATATACCTACCGCTTTTAATTCTGCCATCATTGGCTGCAAAACAAATTGACCGATGATAACCAAAACCAACATTCCGATAAGCGCTAACAACTGCCAGTGACGAGAATTGAAGCCTTGTTTCACTACAATGCTAATAATTAAAGCTGTCGCAGAAAATACACCAATGTAACTTATGATAGTAAATAACTGGCCGGCAACGTTGCCCGCAACAGGCTTATCTAACATTTGAAATAAAACAGGGACAACAATATAGCCAATGGCCCACATGCCACCGACCCATATTGTTAAAAGAATTTTTTCGCTAACTTGAAACAAAATCTATTTATAAGTTACTGATGTAACTTCGTATTCACGATCACCACCGGGGGCTTTTACTACCACTTCATCATCAACTGATTTACCAATCAATGCCCGAGCAATCGGTGAAGTAACAGAAATCAAATTTTGTTTAATATCAGCTTCAAGTTCACCAACAATTTTATAGGTGACATCTTTATCTTCACCAATATCGAACAATTCAACGGTTGCACCAAAAACAATTTTGTTACCAACACGTTGTCCTATTTCAATAACATCAATGATTTCCGCATTCGATAATGCTGCGTCTATTTCTTTAATGCGACCTTCGGCAAAGCTCTGTTGTTCACGTGCTGCATGGTATTCCGCATTTTCTTTTAAATCGCCATGTTCACGTGCCGTTGCAATTGCTTCAACAATACGAGGACGAATAACGGTTTTTAATTCTTTTAACTCAGCACGTAAAACTTCTGCGCCGGTTGATGTCATTGGTGGTCGACTCATATCGCCATCTCCTAATGCAAGTCTTGTAAGCGAGTCACTTCGCTTAAGTCTTTATGTTCAAGCGCTTTGCAAAGGGCATCGCCGCCTGCAAGCGTTGTGGTATACGTTACCTTAAACTGCAATGCATTACTGCGAATAGTTGCAGAATCGGCAATTGCTTGACTGCCTTCCGTTGTATTCACGATTAAATCAATTTCTTCGTTCTTAATCATATCAACAATATGTGGCTGTCCTTCCGCTACTTTATTTACAAACTGACATTTAATACCAGCTTCTTCAATCACTTTAGCCGTACCATTAGTTGCAACCAACTCAAAGCCAAGACCATCTAAGCTTTTCGCAATTCCAACAATACCAACTTTATCCATTTCTTTAACGCTTAAGAAGGCTTTACCGCTTTCAGGTAAGACAACACTTGCACCAAGTTGTGCTTTTGCAAAAGCTTCAGCAAATGTTTTGCCAACGCCCATAACTTCACCGGTTGATTTCATTTCTGGCCCTAAAGCCGGATCAACACCTGGGAATTTATTAAATGGGAACACGGCTTCTTTTACAGAGTAAAAATCAGGAACGATTTCTTCTAGTGCATTCTGAGACTTTAATGTTTGACCAACCATACAACGTGCCGCAACTTTTGCTAACGGACGACCAGTTGCTTTTGAAACAAACGGAACAGTACGTGAAGCGCGTGGGTTAACTTCTAAAACGTAAACCTTTTCGCCTTGAATCGCGAACTGGGTATTCATTAAACCAACAACGTTTAATGCTTTAGCCATTTTACGAATTTGATCACGCATTTCATCAAGCACTTTGTCTGATAAATTATACGGGGGTAATGAACATGCCGAATCACCTGAGTGAATACCGGCTTGTTCAATGTGCTGCATGATGCCGCCGATTAAAACATCTTCGCCATCACAAATTGCATCAACATCCACTTCAACTGCATCATTTAAGAAGCGATCTAGTAATACAGGTGCATCATTAGAAACATCTACCGCCTCACCCATATAACGACGTAATTCTTTTGCGTTATAAACAATTTCCATACCTCGACCACCTAAAACATAAGATGGACGAACTACTAATGGATAACCAATTTCTTCTGCTAATGTTACTGCAGTATCTGCATCACTTGCAGTTCTATTAGGTGGCTGTAATAAATTATTTTCTTCAATCATTTTTTGGAAGCGTTCACGATCTTCTGCTAAATCAATTGAATCTGGTGTTGTACCAATAATCGGTGCACCCGCAGCTTCTAAGTCACGCGCAAGTTTAAGCGGAGTTTGCCCACCGTATTGAACGATAACACCCTTAGGCTTTTCTAAATCAATCAGCTCGATAACATCTTCTAATGTTAATGGCTCAAAGTACAAACGATCAGAGGTATCGTAATCGGTTGAAACGGTTTCAGGATTACAGTTGACCATAATGGTTTCATAACCATCTTCACGCAGCGCAAGTGCAGCATGTACGCAACAATAATCAAACTCGATACCTTGACCGATACGGTTAGGGCCACCGCCTAAGATCATGATCTTATCTTTATTCGTTGGTGCAGCTTCGCATTCTTCTTCATAAGTAGAATACATATAAGCTGTATTGGTAGAGAATTCAGCCGCACAAGTATCAACACGTTTATAAACTGGACGAACGTTTAAGTCATGACGGTGTTTACGTAATGCGAGCTCATCAATATTTAACAACTTAGCTAAACGACGATCAGCAAAACCTTTACTCTTTAATTGGCGCATACGTTTTTCATCTAACGATTTTAAGCCTTGTTCTTTAACTTCTTGTTCTAATTTTACGATCTCTTCAATTTGAACTAAGAACCAACGATCGATAAATGATAAATCAAAAATTTCATCAACCGTTAAACCTGCACGAAAACCATCTGCGACATACCATAAGCGATGTTCACGTGGCGTTTTGATTTCTTGTTTGATAATGCTTAATGCATCTTCAGAATCTAAATCTATAATTTCATCAAAACCATCAACGCCAATTTCTAATCCGCGTAGTGCTTTTTGTAATGACTCTTGTTGCGTACGTCCCATTGCCATTACTTCACCCACAGATTTCATTTGTGTGGTTAAACGGTTATCGGCTGTCTTGAATTTTTCAAATGTGAAACGTGGAATTTTTGTTACAACGTAATCAATGGTTGGTTCAAATGATGCAGGTGTTGCACCACCGGTAATATCATTTTGTAATTCATCTAAGGTATAACCAACCGATAATTTCGCTGCGATTTTTGCAATTGGGAAACCCGTTGCTTTAGATGCGAGTGCAGATGAACGTGATACGCGCGGATTCATTTCGATAATGATCATACGACCATCTACTGGATTGATCGCAAACTGTACGTTTGAACCACCTGTTTCAACACCAATCTCACGTAACACAGCTAATGAAGCATCACGCATGATTTGATATTCTTTATCGGTTAATGTTTGTGCGGGTGCAACTGTTATAGAGTCACCGGTGTGCACACCCATTGGATCTAAATTTTCTATAGAACAGATAATGATGCAGTTATCGTTTTTATCACGCACCACTTCCATTTCGTATTCTTTCCAACCAAGAATTGATTCTTCAACCAATAATTCATCTGTTGGAGAAAGGTCTAAACCACGTTCGCAAATTTCAATAAACTCTTCTTTGTTATACGCGATACCACCACCTGAACCACCCATGGTGAATGATGGACGAATAACCGTTGGATAACCGACTTGTGATTGAACCTGGAAGGCTTCTTCCATGCTATGAGCAACAGCCGCTTTCGGCATATCTAAACCAATTTTCAACATAGCGGTACGGAACTTGTCACGATCTTCTGCTTTATCAATCGCATCACGATCAGCACCGATCATTTCTACATTGTATTCTTCAAGAACACCTTCACGATGTAAGTCGAGCGCACAGTTCAATGCAGTTTGTCCGCCCATTGTTGGAAGGATGACATCTGGCTTTTCTTTCTTAATAATTTCTTTAACAGTCTGCCAACGAATCGGTTCGATATACGTTGCATCGGCCATTTCCGGGTCAGTCATAATCGTTGCTGGATTTGAGTTCACCAAAATTACGCGGTAGCCCTCTTCCTTTAACGCTTTACATGCTTGCGCACCCGAATAATCAAACTCACAAGCCTGACCAATTACGATAGGGCCTGCACCAAGGATTAAGATACTGTTAATGTCTGTTCTTTTAGCCATAATTCTCTTCTATTTGTCAGACTTTAATCTGACCTACAGTTTGTATTCGTTAAGATTTATTTATTTTGGTCGATCAAATCAATAAAGTGATCAAACAACGGCGCAACATCACGTGGACCGGGACTTGCTTCTGGATGACCCTGGAAACTAAACGCAGGTACATCAGTACGTTCTATGCCTTGCAAGCTTTGATCAAACAATGAACGATGAGTTGCTTTTAAGTTATCTGGCAAAGTGTCTTCATCAACAGCAAAGCCATGGTTCTGACTTGTGATCATCACTTGGCCGCCTTCAATATCTTGCACAGGATGATTTGCTCCATGATGACCAAACTTCATCTTCATAGTTTTTGCGCCACTCGCCAATGCAAGTAACTGATGTCCTAAACAAATGCCAAAGGTTGGTATTTTTGTTGGTAAGATTTCCTGGATTGCTTTAATTGCATAATCACATGGTTCTGGATCACCAGGGCCATTTGAAAGAAATACACCATCTGGTTTCATTGCTAAAACATCTGCTGCAGGTGTTTGTGCAGGTACAACTGTTAAGCGACAACCGCGATCAACCAGCATTCGTAAGATGTTACTTTTCACACCAAAGTCATAAGCAACGACGTGGTGTTTAAAATCAAGCTGTGAGAAATCTTTTGCTTCTGGTAAACCGGCATCTAAAGTCCAACTACCCTGATTCCATTCATATTGTGAATCGGTAGTGACTTCTTTTGCTAAGTCCATGCCTTTCAAACCAGCAAAAGCTTTCGCTTCTGCAATCGCAGCCGCTTCGTCAATATTGTCACCCGCAACGATACAACCCGATTGCGCGCCCTTTTCACGTAAAATTCGTGTCAATTTACGAGTATCGATATCTGCAATTGCAACAACCTTATTTTTCTGCAAATAATCTTCCAGAGAAACTTCATTTCTCCAGCTACTTGCAATCAAGGGTAAATCACGAATCACAAGGCCAGCAGCATGAACTGCGGTAGATTCAGCATCATCAGCATTAGTGCCGACATTGCCAATATGGGGATAAGTTAACGTCACGATTTGACGAGAATAAGATGGATCAGTCAGGATTTCCTGATATCCGGTCATGGCGGTGTTAAATACCACCTCACCGACAGTTTCACCTTCAATACCAATGGATTCACCGTAAAAGACAGTACCGTCTTCAAGCGCAAGTAGGGCCGGTTTTCTCAAGTAAACCTCCATAAGACAGACGTGTAAAAAAGCGGGAGGCGCTTTGAACGCTCCCGCTAAGAATTAGGTGGTCAGAGATGTGTTTCAGACCGAGAGGATTATACCCAACGGCATGGGAAATTTCTAGGTAGTCGGGACTAGAGTTTTAGATAAATTGACTGAAATTTAGTGGTAAATAATTAATTCTATGCTCTGTTTCAGCACCGCGTTGGCCTGGCAGCTCAATGGCGTCCATGCCATCGCTGCATAAATACATCCTGGTATGTAAAGGCCAACCTACGAAAAGCAATTGTAGGTCGGTATTTATGCCGACGAAGAGTTTTATCGGAACTTCAAAACTAGTCATTTAAATCCAACACATCCATCATGTCGAATTCGCCCTTTTCTCGGCTCATAACCCAGCCCGCCGCACGAACCGCACCACTGGCAAAGGTCATTCGGCTTGAGGCTTTATGGGTAATTTCGACCCGTTCACCAATATCGGCAAACATCACCGTATGCTCACCAACAATATCGCCAGCTCGAATGGTTTCAAAGCCAATCGTTTTACGATCTCGCTCACCACTAATGCCTTCTCTGCCATAAACGGCACATTCCTTTAAATCACGTCCTAGAGCATTGGCCACAACTTCACCCATGCGTAATGCCGTACCTGATGGAGCATCGACCTTATGACGATGATGAGCTTCAATGATTTCGATATCTACATCATCACCCATTACTCGGGCAGCAATGTCTAATAATTTAAGGGTTAGGTTTACACCCACGCTCATATTCGGCGCAAAAATAACACCAATGTCATTTCCAGCATCAGTAATATGTTTTTTGCCTGTATCATCAAAGCCCGTGGTACCAATGACAATACGCTTGCCCGCTTCACGGCAGATCTTAAGGTTAGCTAATGTCGCATCAGGACGAGTGAAATCAATTAATACATCAAAATCAGCTGTTGCAGCCTTCAAGTCCTCAGTAATGGAAACACCTAATTTTCCGACACCGGCTAACTCACCAGCATCGATTCCTAGCATTGAACTACCTGTGCGAGCTAATGCTGCGCCCAATTCAAAGCCTTCGGTTTCTGTTACCGCTTGAATGAGGACACGGCCCATCCGGCCGGTTGCACCTGTAATTGCGATTTTGGTCATTACTCTCTCCAATTGTAAAAAAATAGATATTTTTCTAATCTATTTTTTTAAATATATTCTTCCAGGATTTCTTTTCTTTGTCTTCTGACTCTTCTAATGCCAACAAACGTTCTGCTACATCAATTTCTTGTTGACGCTGTTTTAAATCTGCTTGAATATTTTGACGAATTTTTTCTTTATGTTCATCCTCAATCTCAAGTTTTAAAAAACCAGGATTTTGTCTAAGGATAAACTTACCAAAACCATCAATAAATTCTTCTGTTATATGTCGTTCTTTAAAAGTATGTTTACTAACGCCTGGCTTTTCAAAGTTGTTCAATATTAAATGAATTGATGATGTGGCGATATCACCCTGTAAAATAACATTAATCGGAACAGGACCAAGCACTTTAAATTTCGAGCTTATCAACTCGTAGTTACTGTCTTTATTATCAGTACGATCGAATTCTATACGGTAACTATGTAAAACATCTGTATAACGCTGAATGCGTTCACTGTTTTCTAATTCAAAAATGAGAGGTTCAACTAAATTGCAGTTAAAACGAAGATTAATTTCTTTAACTTCAGTCGCACTATCAATTGTGACTTTATAATCCCCTTGTGCGAACTCCTGCATACTGCCATCGGGTTGAATAGGGAATGAAACTTTTGTTTCTGTTTTTATATAATTTAAATGTTCGATAAACTCATTCAAAAATGTATATAACTGCAACATTTTCGGGTGAATATTTTCTTGATAGAATTTAAGGAGATCAGCCTGACGCTGCTTTTCCTGTGCTTCACCCGCTTTTAGAACTTCCGACTGGTTTTTTAAATCATCCAGAATGCCCATGTATTATTAACCTACATTCGTTTTTTAGATTCCCGCTAAAGGCACGCGGGAATGACCTGTGTTCTGACTCCGAGCTTCCATCTAATTTAATACAATAATATGGATTTGTCATATTATTGTATAACAAGACATTTTCATGACTCATAGCTTTTGTTTCAGCAAGGCAAAAACTATCGAAAAAACGGAGTTTACGATAAGTAAATGAGTATTTTGAGATCGTTTTTAACGCCGCTGAAGCGAAAGCTATGAGTCATGAGGATGTCTTACGATTTCATGTCTTCGAAGAATTTCTTAACTCCGCTCAACCAACTCGACGCTTTCGGACTATGATTCTTTTTGTCTTCTTTTAATGATGTATCAAATTG
>JAUVGM010000172.1 GCA_030593785.1 Gammaproteobacteria bacterium
TATTGCGCCAAGTTATTACAAGATAATTTAGGTCAGAAAAAGCTAGCAGACAAAACACGAAAATATTTTGATGTGATTTCAATCAATATGTGGGGTGATAAGGAAGTTACAGATTTGAAGGGACAGCTTACAACAGAAAAAAAATTCACAGAGAAAATGAGAGTGATGTATACACCTACACTTTTGTTTTTGACAGAGAAAGGAAAAGTCGCACTCCGTGTGAATGGCTATTACGCACCCAATAAATACGAAACAGCTTTAGATTATGTTCGTGGGCATAATGAAACAAAAATATCTTTTCGTAATTATGTACATAAACACTTAAAAAAACCGACTTCAGGAAAATTACATGAAGAAGCGTTTATTTTAAAACCACCTTACAACCTGAAAAAACTTCTTACCTCAAAAAAACCATTATTGGTTTTGTTTGAACAAAAAAAATGTCATCACTGTGATGAGCTACACAATGATATTTTTAAGCGCAAAGAAACCCTGCAACAAATTAATCGTTTTAATGTGGTGCGATTGGATATGTGGAGTAAAGATAAACTACTCGATACAAATGGAAAATCAGTTACTGCCAGATCATTTGCAAATAGCCTGAATATCAATAATTCACCCACTTTCGTTTTTATTGATAAAGCCGGAAAAGATATTTTTCGCATAGATGCTTACTTAAAATCATTTCATACACAGTCGGTATTAGATTACATTGCTTCAGCAGCGTATAAAAAACAACCAAATTTTCAGCGTTATATAGGTGAAAGGGCAGATAAACTCGAAGCTCAAGGTATTCATGTTGATTTAATGCATTAATGGCAAGTGGGAAACGGCTCATTGGATATCCAGTCTTAATTGGAAAAATATATTTATATCAATAGGTTACGTGTGTTTATTTGGTGGCGTATCTGAGAAGTATCTGATGTTAATAGGGTGTAAATTGAAAAACAGCATATTTTTAAATTTTATAACTTTTGCGTAATTTCGGATGAATTATTTCCTTGATTTTGTAAGCTTGAATTTTTAATGGCGGAACAAATAATCTTCCCGATGGGTTTCCACTTAACCCCTTGAGCCGGTATACTGCGGGCTCAAATTTATGCGGATGTGGTGAAATTGGTATACACGGTAGATTTAGGTTCTGCTGCCGTAAGGCGTGAGAGTTCGAGTCTCTCCATCCGCACCATTTTTTTCTAAGAATTTTTCTGATTGAAATAGAGGATAAGGTATGCAAGTTTCTGTTGAAACCACCAATGGTCTTGAGCGCAAAATGACGGTTGTGATCGAAGAAGAACGTCTTTCATCTGTGATTGATGGTCGTCTCCAGGACATGACAAAAACCGTTAAGGTGAAAGGTTTTCGTACGGGTAAGGTGCCTCTAAAAATTGTTAAGCAGCAATATGCTCAACAAGTTCGCCAGGAAGTCGTAGGTGATGTCCTGCAATCAACTTTATATGAAGCGATTGGACAGGAAAAATTAAATCCTGCTGGACAACCTAAAATTGATTCTATTAAGAGTGATCCAGGCCAGGGCATGGAATACACCGCTTTATTTGAAGTGGATCCAGAAGTTAAATGAGGCGATTTATCTAAGCAAACCATGGTAAAACAGGTTGCTGAGATAGCAGATGCCGATGTTGAAGAAATGCTGGAAACTGTTCGCGGTCAGCATAAAGAATGGGTAACAACAGATCGTGCAGCAAAAGACGGCGATCAACTCAACATCAATTTCAAAGGTATGATTGATGGCGAAGTTTTTCCTGGTGGCGAAGCGAATGACATGCCGATTGAGTTAGGCAGTGGTCGCATGATTAAAGGTTTTGAAGAAGGTTTAATCGGTGCCAAAGCGGGTGATGACGTAACGTTAAACGTGACTTTCCCTGATGATTACCATGCAAAAGATTTAGCAGGTAAACCTGCCCAGTTCGATACACACGTAAATAAAGTAGAAGAAGCACAATTACCTGAGTTAAATGATGATTTCGCGAAAAAGCTGGGTATTAAAGACGCCAGCGTTGAAAGCATGCATAAAGAAATTAAAGACAGTATGCAGTTAGAGTTAGATGGTCGTTTAAATACTCAAATGAAGACTTCTGTTATGGATGCATTGATTAACGCGCATGATTTTGATGTACCTAAGCCTCTGATTGAAGACGAGTCTGAAGCCATTAAAAAGAATATGCTGGAAAACCTGAAACAGCAAGGTATGCAAGATCAGGGCATGCAGATAGATGCCAGCATGTTTGCTGATCAAGCCATTCGTCGCGTAAAGCTAGGTTTGATTATGTCTGAAATCGTTCAATCAGAAAAAATTGAAGTGGATGAAGACAGAGTTAAGAAGAAAATAGAAGAAATTGCAGCTCCTTATGAGCAGCCTCAGCAAGTGATTGACTGGTATAACGGTGATAAACAACGTCTTGCAGAAGTTAGAGCGTTAGTGACTGAAGAACAAATTGTCGATTGGGCTACGGAAAAAGCCAAAGTGGTCGATAAGAAGGTGACGTTCAAAGATATTATGAATGCTGAACAAAAATAAATAGATATTTGTGCACGATTATTGCTTCTTGATAGTCGTGCCAGATTTCAAATAAATGACAAATTACCCTTAAGGATAAGATTTCGTGACCGATAAAACAGTTAATACAGAAATTATGAATCAGTTGGTTCCTATGGTCGTCGAGCAGACGTCTCGTGGAGAACGTTCTTACGATATCTATTCCAGATTATTGAAGGAACGCATTATTTTTCTGGTAGGACAAGTTGAAGATCACATGGCAAACTTGGTGGTTGCCCAGATGCTTTTTCTTGAGTCTGAAAATCCGGATAAAGATATTTACTTATACATTAATTCACCAGGGGGCTCGGTAACGGCTGGATTGTCAATTTATGACACCATGCAGTTTATTAAACCAGATGTGAGCACCCTTTGTATTGGCCAGGCAGCAAGCATGGGCGCTTTATTACTCGCAGGTGGTGCAGCAGGTAAACGTTATGCCTTGCCGCACGCTCGTACTATGATTCACCAGCCATTAGGCGGGTTTCAGGGGCAGGCAAGCGATATTGAGATACACGCTAAAGAAATAATTGAAGTTCGGGAACGATTGAACAAAATTCTTGCCGAACATACAGGGAAAACGATGGATCAGGTTCAAAAAGATACTGACCGCGATAACTTCATGAATGCGGAAACTTCAGTAGAGTATGGCCTGATTGACGAAGTAATGACTCAACGTAGTATGACGAAAGAAGATTAATAACCTGCCATTGCTGTTGTTTTAGTTGTACAAAATAGCAGCAAAATCAAGGTAAAAATGTGTTGTGATGACTTGAAAAAGTCATAAAAACGACGCATGGTATAGAAGACGATAATGTTCGTGATGAGGCGAATGAAATGAGTGATGATAAAAGCACTGGAGACGGTGGAAACAAGCTACTTTACTGCTCTTTTTGCGGTAAAAGCCAGCATGAAGTTCGCAAGCTAATTGCGGGACCATCAGTATTCGTATGTGATGAGTGCGTAGAATTATGTAGCGATATCATTCGTGAAGAAATTCAAGAACAATCTAGTAAGTCTGAAGGCGATGCACTTCCAACACCACATGAAATTAACGATATTCTTGACGAATATGTAATTGGTCAAGAAAAAGCAAAACGCGTACTTGCTGTTGCCGTTTATAATCACTACAAGCGATTAGAAACAGGTCAGAAAAAAGACGACGTTGAACTATCTAAAAGTAATATCCTTCTAATAGGTCCGACAGGTTGTGGTAAAACACTGCTTGCAGAAACACTCGCACGTTTATTAGATGTACCTTTTACCATTGCTGATGCAACAACATTAACGGAAGCCGGTTATGTCGGTGAAGATGTTGAAAACATCATCCAAAAGTTACTACAGAAATGCGATTACGATGTAGAAAAAGCACAAACAGGTATTGTGTATATCGATGAAATCGATAAGATTTCTCGCAAGTCAGATAACCCGTCAATTACTCGTGATGTTTCAGGTGAAGGTGTACAACAAGCCTTATTGAAACTCATTGAAGGTACGATTGCATCTGTTCCGCCTCAAGGTGGACGTAAACATCCACAGCAGGAATTCTTGCAAGTGGATACCTCAAATATTTTATTTGTTTGTGGTGGCGCATTCGCAGGCCTGGATCGGATCATACGTGACCGTTCTGAAAAAGGCGGAATTGGCTTTGGTGCCGAGGTTCAAAGTAAAAGTGACAAAAAGACTCTGAGTGAAGTTATTCACAGTGTCGAGCCTGAAGACCTTACAAAGTTTGGTTTAATACCAGAATTTGTGGGGCGTTTACCGGTTGTTGCTACATTGAGTGAACTTGATGAAGATGCATTGGTTCGAATTTTAACTGAACCTAAAAATGCCTTAACCAAACAATATCAAAAAATGTTTGAAATGGAAGGCAGTGAACTGGAGTTCCGTGAAACAGCATTAACAGCGATTGCACAAAAAGCAATGGAACGCAAAACGGGGGCTCGTGGTTTACGTTCTATTCTTGAACATGCATTACTCGACACGATGTATGACTTGCCTTCAATGGATAATGTTGAAAAAGTGGTCATTGATGATTCGAGTATTAATGGAGATGGGGAACCACTCTTCATTTATGAAAATTTAGAACCGCTAGCTGCTTCAGCAGAAGAATAAACGAAGGGGTCTTTAAAGACCCCTTTTTTTATGGGAAATGATTATTTCTCTAAAGTCCTTGAAATGCTTAGCCGTTAACCTCATATATAAGCGAATAAGTTTATTTTTTATAACGTACAAATAATTACAGGACTGCACCATGTCTGAAATGGTTGAAACTCAATTATCCGCAATTCCTATTTTACCGCTACGAGATGTTGTGGTTTATCCGCATATGGTAATTCCGCTATTCGTCGGTCGTGAAAAATCTATTCAAGCTTTAGAAGCGGCAATGGATAATGATAAGCAAATTTTATTAGTTGCTCAAAAAAGTGCGGCGCAGGATGAACCAACGCAGGAAGATTTATATCAAATTGGTACAGTCTCCAGCATTTTACAATTACTTAAATTGCCTGATGGCACCGTAAAGGTTCTTGTTGAAGGTAATAAACGTGCGCGTATTATTAACTACCTTGGGCAGGAAGAATATTTTACTGCACAAATTAAAGAGCTTGATGATGAAGTGGTTGATGAACGTGAATCAGAAGTATTGGTGCGCTCATTAACTACACAATTTGATCAGTACGTTAAATTAAATAAAAAAATCCCACCTGAAATTTTGACCTCACTTTCAAGCATTGAAGAACCTGAACGCATGGTCGATACCATTGCGGCGCACATGTCTCTCAAGCTTGATGAAAAACAAAAGATTCTTGAAGTGATTGACCTGCGTGAGCGTGTAGAACACCTCATGGTTTTAATGGAATCTGAAATTGATATTTTACAAGTTGAAAAACGCATCCGTGGACGTGTGAAGCGTCAAATGGAAAAAAGCCAGCGTGAGTATTATTTAAATGAACAAATGAAAGCCATCCAGAAAGAATTGGGTGATATGGATGATGTACCAAATGAAATGGACGATCTCGAAAAGAAAATCGAGAGTTCAGGTATGTCAAAAGAAGCATTGAAAAAAGCTAAAGCTGAATTTGCCAAGTTAAAAATGATGTCGCCTATGTCAGCAGAAGCGACAGTTGTTCGTAATTATCTTGATTGGATGGTCGGCGTGCCGTGGAAAAAGCGCAGTAAAATTCGTAATGATCTTTCTAAAGCTGAAGAAGTGTTAGAAGC
>JAUVGM010000041.1 GCA_030593785.1 Gammaproteobacteria bacterium
ATTATTATGGCTGAATTTTGTCAGCTTTTACTTAAAAGAACAAAAGTTAGTTTACATGATCTTCACATATTAAAATTAGCGCTTACAATACACTGCTTTAAACATCGTCATAGGATTACAGTATTTTGCAAGTTATATCGGACATCAAAGAAGCACAGAGCTTATGCCAAAAATGGCGGGACGAAGGTGAATCTATTTCTTTCGTGCCGACCATGGGCTGTTTACATGACGGACATTTAAGCCTGATAGATAAGGCTAAATCTTTGGCAGATCACGTTGTTGTGAGTATTTTTGTTAACCCATTGCAATTTGATGATATTGATGACTTATTGAAATATCCTCGCACACTTGATGATGATAGAAGTAAATTAGCCGAAGTTGGTGTAAGTCTCATTTTTATTCCTGAGGCTAACTCCCTTTATCCAGAGGGAGAAGATAATGTGGAACAAGTTGAATTAGGGGAAATTACTTCGATTCTGGAAGGAGCTCATCGTCCGGGTCACTTTGCCGGGGTTGCGACAGTTGTAAAACGCTTATTTGAGATAATTCGGCCCAATTTTGCCATTTTTGGAGATAAAGACTTCCAACAATTAATGGTTGTTAAACAGTTGGTAAAGAAATTTTCACTTGATATCAATATTATAGGTATGCCGATTTTTCGTGAGAATGATGGTTTGGCAATGAGTTCACGCAACATTCGTTTAAGTAAGAGTGAGCGCAAAAAATCACCAGAAATTTATCGACAATTAGAATCTGTAAAGTCCGCAATAAAAGCAATTTCCCATCCTAATTTGGCTGATTTTGCTGAAATTGAACAAAGTACTTCTGAAAATCTGATTGCCGCAGGGTTTACGCCAGAATATGTGGCTATTCGTCAAGTTGATACGTTATTGCCGGCTAAAAACCATGATTCTGCTTTGGTAATTCTTGTTGCGGCAAAAATTGGAAAAATACGTCTAATTGACAATATTCTTGTATAAAAGCAATCATTTATCTTTGTTGATTCGCCTTTTGGTTATTTTGAATTTGTTAATGCGTGTTATAATGGGGGTTCGACTTAAAGTGAAAGAGCCTGATTTATTGTTATGAATACCATTATGCTTAAAGGAAAATTACACCGTGTCACTGTGACGCATTCTGAGCTTGAATATGAAGGCTCATGCGCTATTGATCGGCATTTGCTGGAAACAGTAGGTATCCGCGAATATGAGCAGATTGAAATTTATAATGTGACAAATGGTGAGCGTTTTACAACGTACGCTATTCTAGCTGAAGAAAACTCAGGTGTTATTTCCATCAATGGTGCAGCTGCGCACAAAGCCGATCCAGGCGATATTATCATTATTTGTGCCTATGTCGGTTTAAATCAGCAAGAATTGGTGAGTTTTAAGCCAAAGCTGGTTTATGTGGATGATCGAAACCAAATTACTCACACTCGTCATACTATCCCTGTACAAGTGGCTTAATCACACATTATTTTCTAATAAAACATATGCAAATAGTAAGGTTTGTTTTATAGTTTTACCCTATTTAGAATTATTTCTCCTTCCCCCCCGGGAAAATATAAAAAAAACGCATTTTTTCATCTAAAAGTATGAAGAAATCTGTCTACTTGCCGAAATATAATGATGTACCTTTAATATATACAGTCTAAAATGGTATTTAGGACTGATATTTCGGAAAAGTTTTATCCTAGGAGATAATATGGCTCAGGGCCAAAAACAATCAGTTAATGGTAAATCGGGAAAAGAAAATCGTGCTTACCCTCGATATCCCGTTACTTTAAAAGCTCAACTCATTCATCCCTCGCATGGAAACCGTTCGGTTGTCATTAAAGACTATTGCATAGGTGGAATGTACATTGAGCTTATTGATACGACGTTATTGGGTGAGCCAGCATCAACCTTCGTACCCAGAATAGGTGAGCAAGTAAATATTGTCACAATGGTAAAAAGTGACGGATTAGATAAACAACTTAGTTTTAAAACTAAAATTATGCGTGTTGAGCAGGACTATATTGGTATCTCTTTCCAGAACCCTGATCTTTCTGCAGTACAAACTTTACATAAATTTGCCGCAACAAAACGTAAACAAGGCGATGATGGCGAAGAAGATTTTGGTACTACGCAGACCGTTTTTAATGGTAAATCAGCTGCTCAGATATTAATGGAAGCGCATAAACTTGTGGCAAAAGAGTTACTGCCATTAATGGAGAATTTCCATAGCAGTATTTCAGATCACTTCTTTAATGCAGCAAAAGAAACATTCGATTTATCAAAACAAAATGCTTTATTCGAATCTTTAGGTATTTTAGAACATGATAAAAATAAAATCACTAAAGCTTTCACGAAAATATACGTCGATAAAATAAAAAAATATTCACCGTTGAATATTCTACATGAAGATGAAAATGAAGAAAAAGAAATATCATTAGAATCCTTATCGCTTGTTGAGGCGGATGAGCTGGATAATTGGTTATCCATTTCGAGCATTATCACAAATGTTGATGCCGATCACCGAGATGAGTTGAGTAAAATTGAACGCAGAGCATCTGCTTTGTATCAGGCAAAAATTAATAAGAAAAATAATCCATTTGGACCAGCTCTGTTTGCGCAAGCATTTCAGGAATCATTAGATGATATAGAGATTAAACATGCCGTTAAATTAGTTTGTTATACCGCTTTTAGAGATGTTTATTTAGCAATTGCTGAAAAACTGTATAAAAATATTAATAAATTCTTTATCGAAAATGATGTATTACCGAAATTAAAATTTAAGGTTCAGCGTTCTGCTGGATCTTCATCATCTTCAGCGGCATCTCCTGAGGAAGAGATTGAACAAGCGTTTGAAGAAGATATTCCTGAGGAAAAC
The DNA here is from genome assembly GCA_030593785.1 of Gammaproteobacteria bacterium. Classification (GTDB taxonomy): domain Bacteria; phylum Pseudomonadota; class Gammaproteobacteria; order UBA6429; family Thiohalophilaceae; genus JAGLTQ01. The sequence goes on from JAUVGM010000041.1 coordinate 2,872, forward strand.
TATGGTGATGGTTCACCGATGCCTCAAGGCTATTCAAATCAAAATCCAGGTGGACACTCAAGTCCTGCTATGCAAAGAAGTGCTGGAGGTCAAAATACAGCGGCACAAAATACTGGTGGTCAGAATACAGCAACACAAAATACTGGTGGTCAGAATACAGCAACACATAACACTGGTGTCCAAAATATTGTTCCTACAAACCGAACTTTCTCTTCTAATAGTGCGGGTTATACGCCAGAGCAAGGTCGAGAATTTGTAAGTTCAATGCATCAACAGCAACAGCCGAGTACTCTTGGTTCAGGAGCTCCAGCTGGAGCATCACAAGGACTTTTGGATGTCTTTAGTGATATACGTGGCCTGCAACAAAATCTTGATCAGGTTCAGTCAGGGGTGCCAAGTGATCAAATAACGTCAGAATTAGCTGCACCCACATTACCTGATGGTGGAGTCGCACAACATTTTAGTCCTTCTGATTTATTAGATGCTTTATCCAGTCAGCAATTGAGTGGCTATGACTATTCAACACAATCTGATTCTAATCAACTTGATCTTAAAGAGAAAATACAGGCCATTTTGGCTGCCAAAGGTGGTGCTGAAAATAAAGTGATTAGTGCACGTCAAGGGCAGGTTATTGATGTTGCCAGTAATGTGTTTAATTCCCTAATGAGTGATTTTCAGGTGGCTGAGAGTATTCGTCCCTGGATTAAACAACTTGAAATACCAGTACTTAAAATGGCCATTATGGATACGGATGTTTTTACCGATACATCCCACGTTGTTCGTAAAGTCATAAATAAAATATCCGAATTGGAAGTATTGGCCGATACAGATGATGCAGAAGAGCAGCAAGCAGTTAAACGTGCCTTTGACTGGTTAGTTAAGGTTATAAACGAAGACTTTGATGGCACGCCAAAAGTCTTTGAACGTATTGCGCAACAGCTCGATATTCTAATAAAAATTCAAAATCAAGCCTTTGATAAAAACTTAAAAGTTGTTGTTGATGAATTTTTAAAAGAAGATGAAGTTATAGAAGGAGAAGTAACCGAAGAAGGCGTTGTTATTGATATTGAAGACGAATGGGCTCGTCGTGTCAGTCGTTTGGAGGAAGGTGACTGGGTTTTATTTGATGCTTTTTCTGAAAAACCAACAAGGTTAAAGGTTGGCTGGGTTGCCAGACGTAAAGGAAAATTCGTATTTGTTAATGTTCTCGGTAAAAAAGAGAAAGTATTAAAAGCTGAAGAACTTATTGAATTATTTAAAGAGGGAGAAACTATTGCTCTGGATGGTGCTGAAGAGCCCGCAATGGATCGCGCTCAATATTCAATGTTACAAAAATTACATAAACAATTATTGTTCCAGTCATCACATGATCAACTTACTGGCCTGATTAATCGTCGTGAATTTGAAATAAGTCTTGAGAAAGCGATTGACGATGCGAAAATTTCTAATGGTAAACACGCTCTTTGTTATATAGATTTAGATAAATTTAGCGTTATTAATAATAGCTGTGGCTATGAAGGTGGTGATGCATTAATAAAAGAAGTTTCAGAGATTCTTAAAAAACATTTATCTGAAAATAGCGCTTTATCTCGCTTTAGTGGTGATGAGTTCTGCATGCTTTTATGCGGTCATGGAACCGATGAAGCATTAGATATTCTTGAGAATATTTTAGAAGAATTTAATAACTATCGTTTTGTTTGGGAAGATAAACGTTTATCAGTAGCGATGAGTATGGGGCTGGTATTAATAAAAGGTCACGGCCAGAATGTTTCGAAGGTTTTGCAAGATGTTGAAGCAAGTGCAGGTGTTGCAAAAGAAATTGGTGGGCATCGAGTTCAGGTTTACCATGAAGGTCATGCCAGGTTAAATAAACATAATGCAGAAGTACAGTGGGCGGCTAAAATCGATAAAGCATTAGATGACAATGCTTTGCATCTACGTTGCCAGCGTATTATGCCATTAGCCACCGATGATAGTTATCACGATCATTATGAAATCCTGTTGGGTATGACGGATGATTTAGGCGAGCAAAGCTCTCTACAAGAATTCATTAATGCCGCTGAGAATTATAAACGAATGGCGGATATAGATCGTTGGGTCATAAAAACATCCTTTAAGTGGATTGCTGATCATCGAACTCAACTTGATCATGTTAGTAGTTTCTCAATAAACCTTTCCGGTCATTCGTTAAATGATCTTGGTTTAATGGAATTTGTAATGAAACAGATGCGCAATACCAATGTACCTATTAGCAAAATTTGTTTTGAAATTACAGAAACTTTAGGTATCGCAAATCTTTCTGATGCAGCTGATTTTATAAAACGATTTAAAACAACGGGTTGCCGATTCTCATTAGATGATTTTGGTAGTGGAATGTCTTCCTATGGTTATCTGAAAAGTTTACCTGTTGATTATCTTAAAATTGATGGTGTGTTTGTTAAAGAAATGGCAACCAATCCAAACGACTATGCTGTAGTAAAATCAATCAGTGAAATCGGTCATTTCATGGGTAAAAAGATTATCGCTGAATATGTTCAGGATGATGAAACTATCCAGCTATTACAGGATCTTGGTGTAGATTACGCGCAGGGATACGGCATCGAAAAACCACGCCCACTAGACGACATCCTCCTGTAAAAACAATCTGAAACGTAATTACGGCGTTATAAATAAAAAACCGAAAACTCACTTATTAATATAAGCTACGTTTTCGGTTTTTTATTTATGCCTTGTCCTTACGCCTCAGATTGCTTTTACCACAATCTTCAAAATTTTATAAAAGGCTAGCTGAGCCTCAAGAGCAAGGCGAAAATTTGCGAAAAAGCGGAATTTATATGTAATAAATGAGCATTTTGAGCAAGTTTTCAACGCCGCTATTGTGGTTCAGATAGTCTTTTAACCTGTGTTACGCATACCGGCGGCAATGGCACTGATAGTTCTTAACAATGGATGTAACCATTTAGTCCTTTCATCATCACTCAAAGACTCATCACGATATTTCTTAATTAACGACAGTTGAATCTGGTTCAGAGGATCAAGATAAGGATTACGACGCGTTAGAGATAAAGCAAGGTGTGGCGTTTCTTCCAACAACTCGTTTATTTTAGCAATATTGATTACGTTTTCAGTCGTTCTCGCATATTCCTTGGATATAATTTTATATACATTTTTTGCAGTATCCTGATTTTCACAAAGCGTCATATACGTTTTGGCAATATTCATTTCACCTTTGTATAACGCCATTTGTGAATTACTCAGTAATGCACGGAAGAAAGGCCAATCTTTATACATTTTTTGTAATGTTTCTAGATTGTTTTCATCTTTTGCCAGCCATTTTTCTAAGGCGCTACCTATACCAAACCAGGCAGGCATTGTATGTCGTGATTGTGCCCAGCCGAAGACCCAGGCGATAGCGCGTACAGATTCTTTTGAACGATTGCCTTTCTTTCTATGCGAAGGGCGCGAACCTATATTCATTTGTCCAATTTCATAAACTGGCGTAGCTTCATAAAAATAATCGAGGAAGCCTTCAGTGTTATCCGTTAATTGGCGGTATTGATTTTCACCTTCTTGTGCCAATTCAGCCATAATTTCCAGATACTCTGGCTTATCGGATTTTGGTTCTTTAATTAAGTTGGTACTGGCTTTTAATAAACCCGTAATACCCATAGTAAGTTCATATACAGCAGTTCGTTGATTGCTGTATTTGTAAGAAAGGACTTCACCTTGCTCAGTGAATTTAATTTCACCGTGCACTGTACCAGTAGGTTGAGACAAAATGGCGTCGTGTGTTGGTCCACCGCCACGGCCAACAGTACCGCCACGGCCATGGAACATTCTTAAACGCACACCACGTGATTTTGAAAGTTCAGTTATTTGTTGCTGTGCTTGATATAAATTCCAAACAGAAGCCAAGATGCCGCCGTCTTTACAAGAGTCGGAATAGCCGAGCATAACTTCTTGAAGGTTGCCTGATGCTTTTAATAACTCAATATATGTTGAGTTATCAAACAATTGAGTCATGACGGGTTGTATATGATTTAAGTCATCAACGGTTTCAAATAAAGGAGAAACTTTGACACTGCTAAACCATTGGTTATTATTTTTCCCTACAAGACCTGTTAACCAGGCAAGGAACATCACTTCCATGACATGACTTGCAGCGTGCGTCATTGAAATAACATAAGTACCAAATGCTTTTGGACTTATTTCTTCACGCATTTTTACCATAACTTTAAAAACGCTGACTGTTTCAGCTGACATCTCGCTTAATTTATCAATATCAAATTCGGCACGCGTGTTTTTGATATGCTTAGATAATGTTTCTAAACGAGCTTCTTCGTCTAACGACGTATAATCTGAACCATCAATTTGCTTAAGTATTTCTGCAACGGTTTGGCTATGAATAGTTGATTCTTGTCGAATGTCTAACTTAGAAAGATAAAAACCAAACGTTTCAACTTGGCGAATGAGGTCTTGTAGTTCAGCAGAAGCAGAGCTAGCATCACCATGGCTGATTAATGAATCACGAATAAGGTATAAATCATTTAGCATGCCTTGTTCGTTTGCATAATGGCATGTTGAGCTATTAGGTTCTATTTCGTTTAAACGTGCTTCAACTTTATCTAAGTTGCATTGAATACGGTACTGCATAATGAACAGCTTGCGACGATAAGGTTCTTGCTTAAATCGATTAGGCTTTTCTGCAAACAGTTCAACAACTTCTTCTTCATCAATATTTAATTGTTTTAAAAATGCATCAGATGGCTTACAAAACAAACTTGATTGAGTGAGTACTTTACTGAGCAATTTAATTTGTTTGAGATATTCGGTAAGCACTTCCTGAGATTGCATGCGTAGCGCAAGAACTGTTGTTTCCGGTTTAACAAATGGATTACCATCACGATCACCACCAATCCATGAACCAAATTGAATAACACTTGGAACTGTGATGCCTGAATCTTTACCATAAGTCCGGCCAATCGCCTTTTCTAAATTACGGTATGTTTGTGGAACTGACTTAAATAAACTTTCACGGTAATAATATAAGCCGTTTTTCACTTCATCAGTAACTTGTGGTTTTTCAACACGAACTTCATTTGTTTTATAAAGAATTTGTATGTGTTGCTCTAAATCTTCAGTGATGTTTTCTTTTTGAATCTTGCTTAGCTTTGTTTCATTAAGCTGATCGCTAATGATATATATACGGCGAATCGCTTCCATCACCGTGCGACGTTTTGATTCTGTTGGATGAGCAGTAAAAACAGGAATGTAAGCAGTTTGATTTAGCAACTCTTGCAGTTGTTCAGCACTTACATCACTTTTTTGGAAATCATTTACGGCATTGTAAAAAGAACCTTTCCAGGTAAACCCTTTTGGTCCTACTTCTCGGCGACGTTGTTTATGCTGGAATTCTTCTTCTGCAATATTGACCAAACTAAAGTAAATACTAAAGGCACGTACTACGTGTTCAGTTGATTTTGCATCAAGAGATGCAACGAGTTTGTCGAGTCTGCGACGTCTGGCAGAGTCACTTTTGCCTCTCAGGCTTAAGTGTCCCTTGCGTAATTTTTCTACAGCATTAAATACATCTTTGCCTGCATGTTCGAGTAGTACTTTTCCTAAAATATTGCCAAAAAGCTTAACCCGGGAGCGCAGTTGCTTATCTTGGCTGGAAGACATAATTTTAGTTACAGGAGATTCGATTTTTTTTGCTTTAGCTGTCATTGTGTATAAACTTTCTGTTTCAAAAGGCCGCATATTATACCGTCACTTTGTCTGAAAACCTCTATTGACAAGCTAAAACAGCAGCGAAAAAGTGTGAAAAAAGGTGAAGTGGTGAAAATATGTTCAATTTCTATGGTGTTCACCTATATATAGCAAGTTTCTGCCCCTTTTGAGCAGTAAATATTGCATACTTTGATTTCAAAATTGAAAAGAAAATATTAATTAATATGGAAAAATTAACAGATATACCCGCTTGGAAAGCCTTGTTAAAGCATAAAAATAAGACTGAAAGTGTTTCGATGCGTGATTTATTTGCGCAGGAGGAAAATCGATTTGAGTCTTTTCATTTACGCTTTAATGACATATTGCTGGATTACTCTAAAAACCGTATTAATAAAGAAACGATGTCCTTGTTAATGGATTTAGCAAAGCAAAGTGGAATTAAAGACTGGACTGAAAAAATGTTCAGCGGTGAGAAAATAAATCACACCGAAAATAGAGCTGTTTTACATACTGCTTTACGCAATCGTAGCGATGAGCCTGTTTATGTCGACGGAAAGAATGTGATGCCTGAAGTGCAATCTGAACTGAAGAAGATGCGTGAGTATTCAGAATCAATTCGTTCAGGCCATTGGTTAGGCTATAGTGGTAAACCCATTATTGATATTGTAAATATCGGTGTTGGGGGGTCGGATTTAGGTCCTGTTATGGTGAATGAAGCTTTGCACCCTTATGGTAAAGCAGGTTTGCGCGTGCATTTTGTTTCCAATGTTGATCCTAGCCATATTTGCGATACGTTAAAAAATCTTGACCCAGAACGAACTTTATTCATTGTTTCTTCAAAAAGTTTTACTACTCAGGATACCATTATGAATGCGCATACTGCGCGTGATTGGTTGATGGAAAACTCACGTAATGAAACGTCTGTAGCAAAACATTTCATTGCGGTTGCGGCAAATGTCGAAGCGGCAACAGAATTTGGTATTAAAGAAGAAAACATTTTTAAGATGTGGGACTGGGTTGGAGGTCGTTATTCATTGTGGTCTTCAATTGGTTTATCGGTTGCAATTTATATTGGTATGGATCGATTTGAGTCGCTATTGCAGGGCGCATATGAAATGGATCAGCATTTTCGTCAAGCACCACTGGAAGAAAATATACCTGTTGTTCTGGCTTTGCTCGGTGTCTGGTATAACAACTTTTATAATGCCGAGTCACATGTGCTTTTACCTTATGATCAGCATTTGCATCGTTTCCCTGCTTATTTCCAACAGGGTGACATGGAAAGTAATGGAAAGAGTGTGACTCGCGATGGGCAAAACGTAGACTATGCGACCGGCCCAATTATCTGGGGTGAGTTAGGCATTACCGGGCAACATGCCTTCTATCAAAATCTCCACCAAGGTACACATCTTGTTCCTGCTGATTTTATTGTTCCAGTCGATAGTCTGAATCCGGTAGGGGATCATCACCTGGTTTTACTGGCCAATTTTTTTGCACAGACGCGAACATTAATGACCGGCAAAAATGAAAAAGAAGCACGTGAAGAACTGGTTGCTGAAGGCTATTCAGCAGAAGAGGTTGAACGTTTATATCCTTCACGACTAATGTCCGGTAATAAACCTTCAAATACCATTTTGTTTAAAGCGTTAACACCTAAAACCCTGGGATCCTTAATCGCAATGTACGAGCATAAAATTTTTACCCAGGGCATCATTTGGCAAATTAATTCTTATGATCAACCTGCTGTAGAATTAGGTAAAAAGGTTGCTGCAAATATTTTTGATGATTTAAAACAGCATAGGTCAGTTGAACACTATGACGACTCAACCAATGGTTTGATTAAGTATTTTTTGGAAAATAGTAATGATTGATATTTAAAGATGGTAGCGGTGGGCGGACTCGAACCGCCACTTCCGAAGAAAAGGGATTTTGAATCCCTCGTGTATACCAATTTCACCACACCGCCATAGACTTTAAAACACCCTTTACAATTATCATTTGAACTCGATAGATTTGAAAGGCTCGCCATTATAGGGTACATCTTGGGACTATGCGAGTCCTGCACGAGTCAATTTT
>JAUVGM010000283.1 GCA_030593785.1 Gammaproteobacteria bacterium
ATATGGCAACAAGTTGTGTCGTAAAAGCCTTGGTTGAGGCTACACCAATTTCAGGGCCTGCTCGTGTCATCATACTAAGCTCTGATTCACGAACTAAAGAACTTTCAGGAACATTACATATTGCCAGACTATGTTCATATCCAATTTCTTTTGCCTTACGTAAAGCAGCTAAGGTATCAGCCGTTTCACCAGACTGAGATATTGTAATGATTAATGTATCTGGCAGAACAACGACCTTGCGATATCGAAATTCACTCGCAACTTCAATATTTACCGGTAAACTTGTTACCGATTCAATACCATATTTTGCAATCAAACCTGCATGGTAGCTTGTGCCACAAGCTATGATTTGTATGAATTTAATTTTGTCGAATATTTCTATTGCTTTGGGGCCAAAGCTTGAATCTAAAACGGTGTCTTTTCCCAGTCGACCTTCTAAAGTGTCCGCGATGGCAATAGGCTGCTCAAATATTTCTTTAAGCATGTAATGTGCATATTCACCTTTGTCGACAGCCTCTCCAGAGAGCTTACTTTCATGAATATCTCTTTTTACCTTACTTCCTTCCTCATCAAACACATCAATATTTGATGACTTAATGACAGCCATATCACCTTCATGAAGAATAATGAACTGATTAGTTTCTGCTAATAAAGCAGACATATCTGAGGCGATAAAATTTTCATTCTCTCCCACACCAATAACAAGCGGACTCCCTTTGCGCGCACAAATTAATGTATCTGGTTCAGATGTGCTCACTACGCCTAAGGCATAAGCTCCTTCTAAATCATTAAGTGATTTTTTAACTGCATCGAATAATGAATTTTTATCATTTAAATATTTTTGTATTTGATGAACAATAACTTCGGTATCGGTATCAGAAGTAAAATTAAAGCCCGCTTTAATTTGTTCTTCTCGTAGTGCTTCATGATTTTCAATAATGCCATTATGAACTATCGCGACACAATCATTACATACATGTGGGTGTGCATTCTTTGCTGTTGGTTCACCATGAGTCGCCCAACGTGTGTGACCAATCCCAATGAAACCATTTGCTGGAGTATCTTTTAAAGCCGATTCCAGATTTTTTATTTTTCCGACTGCTCTAACTCGCTGAATACATCCGCTACTGTCTAAAACAGCAATACCAGCGGAATCATAACCACGATACTCAAGACGGTTTAAACCATGAAGTAATACCGGAGTAATATCTCTTTTAGAAACTGCACCAACTATACCGCACATAATAAATCTCAGCTTAAACTTATAAAATACATTATTTTTTTATTTTTGCCGGACGCTTCCAGCCTTTAATACTTTTTTGCTTCACGCGTGTAATTGCAAGTTCATCCTCAGCAACATCCGTTGTAATTGTTGAACCAGCACCAATAGTTGCATTTTTCCCTATTTTTACAGGGGCAACGAGCTGTGTTGCTGAACCAACAAAGACATTATCTGCGATGACGGTTTGATGTTTATTAGCGCCATCATAATTACAGGTAATCGTACCAGCACCAACGTTCACATTTTTCCCTATCATCGAGTCACCGATGTAAGTTAAATGATTTACCTTACTACCAAGACCAACAAAACTTTTTTTAATCTCGACAAAATTACCAATGTGAGTATTGTCTGATAGCACTGCACCAGGCCTTAGTCTTGCAAAAGGGCCAACCTTACTACCTTTACCCACTGATGCATTATCTAAAATACTCATTGGTAAAATCACAACATCATCTGCAATTTTTGAATCTTTTATTACACAGTTCGCACCAATTGAAACATTATTTCCGATCGATACATTCCCTTCAAAAACAGTATTAATATCTATCGAAATATCCTGACCGTGTATTAATTTACCACGTATATCTATTCTTGTCGGGTCGGCCAGTGTTATTCCACCCGCCATTAATTTATTTGCTTGCTCTTGTTGATAATGACGCTCTAACTCTGCAAGTTGTAAGCGATTATTCACGCCCATTACTTCATGTTCATTATCAGGCTGTGTAGTTTCAACCGTATATCCATCTTTCACCGCCATAGCGATAACATCGGTTAAATAATATTCTTCTTGCACATTATTATTATCTAGTTTGCCTAACCATTTTTTTAATAAATCTGCTTTTACCGCTAAAATACCCGTGTTTACTTCATTTATTTCTTTGACTTTATTACTGGCATCTTTTTCTTCAGTAATATTTTCTACCAAGCCATTCTTATCTCGAACAATTCGACCATAACCATCCGGTTTCTTAAGCGAAACCGTTAGTAATGAAAAACCATCTTTAGCTTTCTCTAATAAATTAGTTAATGTCTCAACTTTAATAAGTGGCACATCACCATATAAAATCAAAACGAGCTGCTCATCTTTTAACTTATTCGTAACTTGTTCAACAGCATGGCCTGTACCTAACTGTTCTGCTTGCAACACCCAGTTAATTTCAGAATCATTTATTTGTTGTTGAACTTGCTCACCACCGTGACCATAGACAACATTAATAATCTCCGGGTTTAATTTTTTTGAAGTATTAATTACGTGCTGAACTAAAGCTTTGCCTGCTAAAGAATGTAACACTTTTGGCAATGATGACTTCATTCTTGTACCTTGGCCGGCAGCAAGAATAACGATATTGAGATGTAAGTTATCTGTCATAATTTTATTTTAATGAACGACAGGCTTGCCCGAATCACCTGGCTGCTGATTTTCAACTAAGCCAGATCCCACTTCTTCCACAGTTGCATTGCGAATAGCGAGAACTTTTATTCTAAACGTCATTGTTTGACCCGCAAAAGGGTGGTTACCATCAAGAAAGACTTCACCGTTTTCAACTGCAACAACTTTCATCGTTAAAGTCTCGCCCTTTTCATTCTGAAAACTAGCTTCTGTGCCTATAATTTGAAATTCAGGCGGCACATTTTCTATTTTGTCCCGATATGTCTTGTTTGGATCAACTTCTCCAAAGCCATTTTTCGGTGTTAATTCTATATCTATCGTATCACCAATTTTTGCACCTTCCATTGCTTTCATGTCACCAAGGAACTCCCCCTTGTCTGCACCATGAACATATTCCATAGGAATATCATTCTTTTCTACAACTTCACCTTTATCATTTAAAATGCTGCTGGTGAATGAAACAACTTTATGTTTTTCAACTTTTAACTCTGACATATCAAAACTCAAATTCTATTAATTTATTTTTTCTAAATTATACACGAGAAACCGTTTTATGAGCACAAAGCATAAAACCATGCCCTAAACGAAAAAAGGGCAGATAAATCTGCCCTTTTAATACTTTCGATATTGTCTGCAAATTAACGATTTTTACGGAAATTCTCGATCATTCGTAGTTGTGCGATGGCTTCAAGCAATTGTGACTGCGCTTCAGCGATATCAATTTCACCTTCGCGGTTTGAAATCGCTTCTTCAGCCTTTTGCTTAGCTTCCATTGCAGCTGCTTCATCTAAATCTTGCGCACGAACCGCAGTATCAGACAAAATAGTCACTACACTAGGTTGAACTTCCATCATGCCACCAGAGACATAAATGTATTCCACCTCACCACCTTGCTTAGTGATTTTAACTTCACCTGGCTTAAGTGGTGTCAGCATTGG
>JAUVGM010000328.1 GCA_030593785.1 Gammaproteobacteria bacterium
CTTCTGGAGATTCGATCAAAATACCTAATGTTAAACTCTCATGAATAACAGATTGACCAATATCTAAAACATTGATCTCATATTTTGCCAGTATTCCAGTTAATGCGGATGTTAATCCTGCTCGATCTTGACCCGAGATAGTAATAAGTACAACGTCTGACACGGCTTATTCCCACTCTATGGTGCCAGGTGGTTTACCCGTCACGTCATAAACAACGCGAGAAATACCTTCCACTTCATTCACTATTCTACTCGAAACATGTTCTAAAAATTCATACGGTAGATGCGCCCAACGTGCAGTCATAAAGTCGATAGTTTCTACCGCACGCATTGCCACAACATATTGATAACGACGGCCATCGCCGGTTACACCAACCGACTTAACGGGTAAGAATACAGTGAAGGCCTGACTTACTTTATGATAAAGCTCATGTTTATAAAGCTCTTCAATAAAAATGTGATCGGCTAAACGTAAAATATCAGCATATTCTTTATGCACTTCACCCAATATACGCACACCTAGACCTGGACCTGGGAATGGATGGCGATACACCATGTCATATGGCAGACCAAGCTCAAGCCCAAGCTTGCGTACTTCATCTTTAAATAATTCACGCAGTGGTTCACACAGTTTTAACTTCATGTGCTCTGGTAACCCACCCACGTTATGGTGTGATTTAATTAAATGTGCCTTACCTGTTTTTGCTCCGGCAGATTCAATAACGTCTGGATAGATGGTGCCTTGCGCTAACCACTTAGCGTTATTTAATTTGTTTGATTCTTCTTCAAAAATTTCTACGAATAAGTTACCAATGATTTTACGTTTTTCTTCCGGATCTGAAACGCCTTTTAATTTAGCGAGGAAACGATCTTCTGCATCAACACGAATGACTTTTACACCCATGTGTTCGGCAAACATAGCCATCACCTGGTCGCCTTCCTGAAAACGCAGTAAACCGTTATCAACAAATACACAGGTAAGTTGTTTGCCGATTGCTTTATGTAATAAAGCGGCAACAACTGAAGAATCGACACCACCCGACAAGCCTAAAATAACTTCATCTTTACCAACATCTTTTTGAATAGCCTTAATATTACTTTCAATAATATTGTCAGAAGTCCATAAATTTTCACAGCCACAGATGCCATGAACAAAACGTTCAATAATGCGTTGTCCCTGATTGGTGTGAGTGACCTCTGGATGAAATTGCAAGCCGTAAAACTTACGTTCTTCATCGGCAATACCCGCAATCGGTGCATTGTCCGTTGATGCCATCAATTTAAAGCTTTCTGGCATTTCAATGACGTGATCACCGTGACTCATCCAGACATCTAATAAACCGTATCCTTCTGCACTGGTTTCATCTTCAATATCTTTTAATAATGCTGTGTGTCCTCGTGCGCGAACCTTGGCATAACCATACTCATGATGATCGGCATTTTCGACTTTGCCCCCCAATTGCATGGCCATTGTCTGCATGCCATAACAAATACCTAAAACGGGCACACCCAGCTCAAAAACAATCTGGTTAGCATTAGGAGCATCACTTGCTGTTGTGGTTTCTGGTCCGCCTGAAAGAATGATGCCACTGGGCTTAAAATCCCGAATTTCCTGCTCAGAAATATCCCAACTATAGAGTTCTGAATACACACCGGCTTCACGAACTCGACGTGCGATGAGTTGAGTATATTGCGAGCCAAAATCAAGAATTAAAATACGATCAGAATGGATATCCACGGACATGGGCGGTTTCTCTGCTAGTTGGGGTTAAGCTATTAAAAAGGCTGCCAATGATCAGGCAAAACCTAATAAAAATCAAGGGTTTGATTGGTACGATGGCTAAACATAAAGGCCGAGGTCTACAAATAATCCAATCAATTCAAACACATAAAAGGCTGTTTCATAATGCATGGAATAACACTAATATATTCCCTGCTTTGGTCGATAAACTATAAATTAGTATGCAAAAAGATATCTGGGAAAATAAACGAATCACCGAAGTCCTCAATATAATTAGAAGTGAAACAAGACTTGGATAAGACAACACAAAAAATTAGCGCTCAATCCTCAGGTTCATCTGTGCCGGATATTCAAATTTCTGGCTATAAAATTATGCGTGAACTTGGGCATGGAGGCATGGCACATGTCTATCTGGCTATTCAGGAAAGTTTTGGTCGTGAGGTCGCCTTGAAAATACTCTCTCCTCACCTGACCGATGATGAGCAGTTTTCAAAACGTTTTTTACGTGAAGCAAGAATTGTAAGCCAGCTAAACCACCCCAATATTGTGACTGTTTTTGATGCTGGTAAGCAGGGTAAATACCACTACATGTCGATGGAATATATTCCTGGCAAAGATCTTAAACAGCTCAAAGATTCTATTTCTCGTGAAGAAGCCATTCGAATTGTAAAAGACGTGGCAAGTGCGCTGGATTTTGCCGGTTCAAAAGGCATAGTCCACCGCGATGTTAAACCTGAAAACATTATGATTCATCAAACGGATAATCGTGTCATCTTAATGGATTTTGGTATTGCTCATGGTAGTGATGTAACTCAGGGAATGACTCAAACAGGCAGAGCCATTGGTACACCGCACTTCATGAGTCCGGAACAAACTAAAGGCCTAAAAGTTGATCACCGTTCAGATATTTACAGTCTCGGTGTTGTTTTATACCAACTGCTCGCTGGTAACTTACCCTTTGACGCAGACTCTGCCGTTGCAGTAGGCATTAAACACCTTACCGCCCCTATTCCATTGTTACCCGGTGGACTTGAAATATTTCAACCCATTATTAACCATTGCTTATCTAAAGAACCAAAGCACCGTTACCAAAAAGCATCGGAGATTATTACTGCTTTAAATAAAATATCAGGGGAACAACTTGAAAATATTAAAACAAAAGCCTCTGACTTTAAAAAAGCAGGTAGCGATCATAATGCTGAAACTCAAGTCAGCGAT
>JAUVGM010000292.1 GCA_030593785.1 Gammaproteobacteria bacterium
AATGGAAGCATTGGGTAAGCTCACAGGTGGTATTGCCCATGAATACAACAACATGCTTGCCATAACGATAGGTTTTGCTGATTTACTAGAAAAGGCGCTGGTTGAGCAGCCCAAACTAGCCAAATATGCTTATGAAATTCAGCATGCAGGTGAGCGTGGTGCCAAGTTAACCAGAAAATTATTGACTTTCTCGCGTCAAAAAACACCCGAAGCAGATAGCTTAAATCTTAATTCGTTGTTGCAGATGCAACATCATTTGTTGGAAAAAACTCTGACAGTGCGTATTAATCTTGTACTTAAGCTGCAGGAAAATCCATGGCTAGTATGGCTTGATGAAGGCGATATGGAAGATGTCATCCTTAACATGAGTATTAATGCCATGCATGCTATAGAGGGTAATGGCCAGTTAACTATTCAAACTCGTAATCAGAAAATAAATCAGATGGATGCACAATCATTAGCCATTACACCAGGTGATTATGTTTTACTCAGCTTTACTGATACGGGGTGTGGAATTGATAGTGAAATCAAAGAGAAAATCTTTGATCCCTTTTTCACTACTAAAGGGGAGCTAGGTACAGGTTTGGGCCTAAGCATGGTTTATGGTTTTGTGCAAAACAGTGCTGGTGCTATTAAAGTTTATTCAGAACAGGGGGAAGGTACTCAATTTACACTCTATTTCCCTCGTTATCATGGAAGTGATAGCGATCAACAATCAAAAGAAGAAGATCATCCTGAAGAAGCTTTTATAGGTAATAAAACTATTTTGGTGGTAGATGATGAACCGGCGTTACTTAATTTAACCAGTGAGATACTTAGCTTACATGGATTTAATGTTATTTGTGCAGAAAGCGCTAAAAGCGCACTGAATATTCTGGAACATGAATCTATCGACATACTGATTTCTGATGTCCTTATGCCTGAGATGGATGGCTATCAACTGGCGGCCATTGTCAAAGAAAAATATCCGGTTATAAAAATTCAGCTAGCTAGTGGCTTTACTGATCATCGCAATATAGGCAATGTCGATGATGGTCTGCAGAATAATTTATTGAACAAGCCTTTTGACTCACAAGCTTTATTGCAAAGAATACGTGAGTTATATGATGAGAATTAATAGGTTCTAGAAAATTATAAGATTTGCAATTTACGTACAAAAGCTAAAAGAACAAGAGCATGTTTTGAATTATTTATTTCAAAAAGCTAATTGGCGCTTATGATTGTTAGCAGACGTTCACCGCTCTCATCCCCAATGTCCGCTTCTGGCCGAAAGCAGATCTTCATTTAATTACTACAAAACTATCTTGATGAGCAAATCTCGTTAAACGCAGCTGAGTATCAAAATAAAAACAGGATCATAGTGAGCGTTTGTTTGAGGACGAAATAATGCGGAGCATCGCCTGAGTTCGCGAGTGCCTGTTTTTCTTTTTATACGAGGGTATTGGGATTGGAAATCTCAACAAGTTTTCGAGCTGCTTTCTTTTTGGTTACTTTTTCTTGGCCGAGCAAGAAAAAGTGACTTGCTGTCGGGCAACCCCCGACGCCACTATCGAAAAAATAAAAAGTTAAGAATAATAAACCCCACCCAAAACAACAGAACGACTCGCCCCCGTGACACCCGGCAAATTCCCCACTTTATGTTCTATGGTTTGTTTAGCTAACCAGGCGAAGGCAGTCGCCTCAATATAATCAGGATCAAGTCCATATTTTTCTGAACTATTAATTTCTATACTAGGTAGTAGTTGTTTGAGTTGTCGTAGTAAAAAGTCATTATGTACACCTCCACCACAAACAATGATTTCTTCGGCGCCATTTGTATGCTGGTTAACAGCATCTTTTATTGTTGTAGCTGTGAATGCACATAAGCTTGCTTGTACATCTTCTGCGGCAAGAAAAGGAAATGCAGAAAGTTTTTTCGTTAACCACGCTGGATTGAAATATTCCGTGCCGGTACTTTTAGGTGGAGTAAGTTTAAAGTAATTATCATTAAGCAGTTGTTTAAGAAAGTCTTTGTTTATCGTTCCACTAGCTGCCCACTCGCCACTATCATCGTAACTTTTATTTTGATGTTGCTGAATCCAATGATTCATTAATGTATTTGCCGGGCCTGTATCAAAGCCGGTTACAGCTTTATTTTTATCTGCGGGTAACAAAGTAA
This sequence comes from Gammaproteobacteria bacterium, assembly GCA_030593785.1. Lineage (GTDB taxonomy): Bacteria > Pseudomonadota > Gammaproteobacteria > UBA6429 > Thiohalophilaceae > JAGLTQ01. The sequence continues at coordinate 2,159 of JAUVGM010000292.1, forward strand.
TATTAGCAATACCACCCAAGTTTAAAATGACACGATTCTTTTTTGTATTACGAAATATTTTTTCATGGAAAGCAGGAACAAGAGGTGCTCCTTGACCACCAGCGGCCATGTCACGGCGACGAAAGTCTGCAACGGTAGTAATGCCAGTTAATTCAGCAATAATATTAGGATCAGCAATCTGTAAAGTTGTTGCGTGTTCTGCGGTGGGCAAGTGTCGAATGGTTTGGCCATGAGAGCCAATGGCAACAATGTCTTGTTTTTGTACTTTGGCTTTGTTTATTAATTGTTGCACAGCTTCAGCAAAACTTTTACCAAGCTGGATATCAAGAGTCATTAGGCGGTTGATTTCATTTGTCGTAGGATTAATCAGAGATCTAATTTCATCTTTTAAGTTTGATGAAAGAGGTAAACAGGCAGACTCGATTACTGTTGAGCGTTCTTTTTCAAAACGAACAAGAGCAGCATCAATACCATCCAGACTGGTACCGGACATTAGGCCAATGTAGAGATCATCTGCCATAGAAATTAACTCGAGTTACAAACGACTAAATTTTTTTATTGTGCGCTTAATGCTATTTGCGTTGGTTTATGTGTATCAAGTTGTGATAACAATCTTTCAGCATGGGCAGTGAAATCACCTTTAAATGCAGATTTTATTGGAGCTGCATTCGGTAATTTAACGGTGAGTGGATTACGGTGTGCGCCATTAACGCGGAATTCATAATGTAAGTGAGGACCTGTTGCGCGTCCACTACTGCCAACGAAACCAATGGTTTGACCTTGCTTGACGTATTTTCCTACTCGTATGCCACGTTTAAAACCATTCATGTGTGCATACAGGGTTTTATAACGACTACCGTGTTGAACGATAACAACGCGCCCATAGCCACCCTTACGCCCTTTGAATATTACTTTGCCATCACCGGATGACTGAATTGGAGTGCCTCTACGAGCAGCATAATCAACGCCTTTATGTAAACGCATTTTGTTCAATACAGGATGTCTACGTTTACCAAAACGTGAACTAATTCGACGAAAATCTACCGGGCTACGTAAAAAGGTTTTACGCATCGATAAACCTTCTGGAGTGTAATAGTTAGTACGACCTGCTTTATCAGTGAAACGAATCGCTTTAAATGTTTTACCTTGATTAGTAAATTCTGCCGCGAGGATAGTTCCTGTTTGATATTTCTTTCCTTCAATGAATTGCTCTTCATAGAGGATAGAAAATTTGTCACCACGTCGGATATCTAAAGCAAAATCAACATCCCAGCCAAAGATACCCGCCATCTCCATGACTAATGCATCTGATAATCCTGCTTCTTTGCCAGACTCGAATAATGAACTTTGAATTTGTCCC
>JAUVGM010000079.1 GCA_030593785.1 Gammaproteobacteria bacterium
ATTTTTGTCAGGCAGCGCCGTGTTTACTTTCGTCATCTTGATAACCTCGGATTTTGTTCTTTCAGAAACACGTCGGCTCAGTGGGACAGCAGTCGAATATAACTGACCAGTGCCTCGACATCGTCCTGATTAAGAATATCGCGCCAGGCTGGCATAAACCTCTGCTTGCCATCAAGTATGCTATTGGCTATTTCTTCATTGCTCAAGCTCTCAGTCTCGTTAGGATTTGTGTGATCCATCGGCATAATCCCCATCAGGCTCGTCATAATACCATCACCATCACCCTCAACACCGTGGCAGACCTGGCAATACTGCTGATAGAGTTGCATACCGTGCTCAGGATCGCCCATCAGTTCATGTTTGCTGCGACCCAGAAAACGCAAATAGGCAATCAAGGACTTGACCTGCAATTCAGTGAACACATCCTTCCACTCCGGCATGGCTTCACTGAGCAGGTTGTGACGATCACGGCCTGTTATAGTCTGCCGACCTTCACCTGTAATGATCTTGGTGAGGATGGTATCACTTCTGGATCGCACCGTGGTATTCAGATTTGCAGGACTGATTTTCATCGCTTTTGCAAGAGGCCCATCCCCTTTGCCATCAGTTCCGTGACATAGCTGGCAGTAGGAAACGTACAACCTTCTTCCCTCATACGCAGGTGCTGGATTAGCCGCTGCTGCAGGGGCACTCACTCCAATGAGAGTCAGTAATACCACTGTGTGGATGATATTTTTCATGAATATTTCCCCAACTGAAGTCATAGTTGCCTTAAACATTAATTCCTATATGGCCTGATAGTCAACAAAAACTGGACCTTTCATAATTTCAATTAAACTTCCGATGTCATGAAGGAAACAATGAATCAGCTGCGGCTTTATTTGAACGTATGTTATTGAAGAAGAACTCGGGCATGCAGCCTTACTTAGAGCAGAACGCCGATATGCTTACCATGCTGAACGTAAAGAAAATATTAAAGCACCAAGACTCGATCCAAAGGCTATCCATAACGAAGCAGACTTATTAGCCGCAGCTATTCATATTGATAAATATATTGCTGAGCAAATAAAAGGTATCACGATATCTGCACCTGAAATAACTTCTCTCGCAGAGAAAACTCAACAGCAAATAAGTGAAAACCAGGAGGTTTTGGAAAATACAGTTTTGCCAAGCGAAGAAGTTACAAAAAACCTGGAACAACTTTCTATACACAATATAAAACAGGTAAATGATAACCCAGACTTAAATTTACAACGATTATGGTCGTGTTGTGATCGCAGCTTTGCTTTTTATGATGCTATTGTAGAACAAGGCGTTAATGAAGAAGTGATGCTAGCAGCGCAAAAACTAACGACTTCTGCCCTTGATCGAATTGGTATATTGAAAGAGGTTTTGAAAGAAGAATAGCCTCGAAACTTTAATAAATAAAGCCGGTTTAATCCGGCTTTAATTATTTGGTACACATAAAAATTACTTCTACCGTTTATCTATTGGAACATACTTTCTAACAGGTTCGCCGGTATACACCTGAGTTGGACGGAAAATACGATTATCACCGAGTTGTTCTCGCCAATGTGCTAACCAACCTGCGGCGCGAGAAATGGCAAAAATAGCAGTGAATTGATCGGCGGGGATACCCATCTCCTGATAAAGAATACCAGAATAAAAATCAACATTAGGATAAACACCTTTTGACGATAAACGATCTTCACATACACGTTCCACTGCTTTGGCCGTTTCAAACATCGGGTTGATATCACCACCGCGTGCTTCAATGAATTCATCAACCAGTTTTTCAAGGATAGTGGCTCGAGGATCTTTCGTTTTGTATTCACGATGTCCCATACCCCAGATGACTTCTTTATTTTTTAATTTCTTATCAATATAAGCTTCGGCTTTATCGGGCGAACCTATTTCTTCTAACATTTCCAATACTTTTTGGTTAGCACCGCCATGTAATGGACCTGACAACGCACCAATTGCCGCGGCAATAACATTGAAAGGGCTTGCTAAGGTTGAAGCATTCACTAAAACAGAGAAGGTTGAAGCATTGATAGTATGTTCTGCATGTAAAATTAAACATACATCCATAATACGCGCCAGCATGGGGTCAGGTTCTTTACGGTTCAACATATAAAGAAAGTTTTCTGCATAAGATAGATCCTTACGCGGCTCAACCGGATCATAGCCATTTCGAATGTGTTGCCACATGGCAACTAATGTTGCCATTCGAGATAACATCTTAACTGTCATGTTATGAATATAATTCAGGTCACGACACTCATCTGCACCCGTTAAACATTCATTGCCCGCATAAAACATTCCCAAGCTCGCTACTGCAGTTTGTAGCATATCCATTGGATGGCCGCTTTCAGGCAATGTCTTCATCAAATCACGAATGTGATATTTAACATGGCGATTTTGCTTTAATTGTTGCTCAAAATCAGCGAGCTCATCCGCCGTGGGTAAACGTCCATCGAGTAATAACAACGAGGTTTCTTCAAAACTACTTTCAGCAGCGAGTTGCTCAATAGGATAACCGCGATATGCAAGAATGCCTTTCTCACCATCAATCGTAGAAATATTGGACTTGGTGGCGGGTACACCGGCTAAACCGGGAAGATATTCACTCATTGCAGGCTCCATTAGACAACGTCATAAAAAAATATTTAAATCACAAAATCGTAGGATGGATCAAGCGAAGCGGATCCATCAATAACTCGATAAGTGTTGGGTTCGTCACGTTGTTCCTTAACCCAACCTACATTTTGGTAATTATCAGACTAAATAGTATAGGAGTGTTATATAGAAAAGGAAGAACCGCAACCACAGGTTGTAGTGGCATTAGGGTTATTAATCACAAACATAGAGCCTTCAAGGCTGTCTTTATAGTCGACTTCAGCACCTTCAAGATACTGGTAACTCATAGGATCCACTACGACAGTTACACCATCATTTTCAACGGTAGTGTCTCCATCCTGAATTTCTTCATCAAAAGTAAAGCCGTATTGAAAGCCCGAACAGCCGCCACCCGTGACAAAAACACGTAATTTAAGGTTTGGATTACCTTCTTCCGCGATTAATTGTTTTACCTTATTAGCTGCACTATCGGTAAAAACCATGCCATTGTCTGTTACTGCTGCTGTACTACCCATGGCTTGTTACTCCGCTTAAATATAAATTAAAATCTCGAATATAAATTGAAATAAACCTGAGCCGCTAATTATCTAATAACCTAGTAAATTAATCAAGAATAAGCGCTATGCTTCTTCAGTATTTTCTTCTTCGGCAGAAGCTTCACTAGTATCACTTTCAGCCTTATGCATTAGTTTACCATTTACTTCTGCACCCATCGCCATTTCTATCAAACTATAATAGACATTTCCATGTACACGCGCTTGTGCTGCAAGCTCAACGTGACCCGTTGCATGCACATCGCCAATTACCGAGCCATTTACCACCACGTTCGGCACTTTTACTTCACCTTCGATAGTTCCGCGCTCACTGAGTGTTAACACAGAATCATCGCCTTTTTCGGCAACGACACTACCTTTAACCATACCGTCAATGTGTAAACCACCACTAAAAATAACGTCACCATGAATTTCTGTATTCTGCCCAATCAGGGAATCGATGTGTGCTGTTTGTTTAGGTTTTTTTCTCTGTCCCCACATGGGTTTATTTCTCCTCAATTGACCAATCAATGGTTTTTTCTATCATGTCGCGTTGTCTGCCACGCGGTAATATTTGTACATTTACACGAAGTAATGAGAATCCCTCGGGAAACTCAACAACGCCTTCAACATTCTGGAAATATTTAAAGCGGTAATTTAAATCTTTTATCTTTTTAGCGGTAACTTCTTTCAGTTTCAATATCTTTGTTGTGCCATCTAACAAACCATCAAACTGTAACTTTACCTTGCCATTAATCAACCGGCTATTTTTTAGTACCTGTGTCAGTACCACTTTATAGCGATAACTTCTCGTTTTACCACTTTGTGTCAAAAGGAAGTTCTGTAAATAGAGCCCGGAACTTGAATCCTTAGGTGACACAATACCCCGGTAAAAAGCCAATTCTTCTTTGTGTTCAAGAATTTCGGCCTGCAAAACTTTTAATGTTGTATCCAACTCATTGTAGGCTTTGCGTTCAATTTGGGCCGCACGTTGAAGAACGGCTTTATCCTCACGCAAGCCTTCAATTCTTTTTTCCAGATGTTCCTGAGTTTGCAATAAACCTTCAATCTCATTTCCCGTATCACGGCTGTCATAACCCGCAAGATAACGTCCATAGTCAAATAATGTCCAACCACCAATTAACAGGACAAGAATAGCAATGCCCCAAATAAATTTACTTTTCCAGGGTCTGTGTGCTTTTACAACTAAATTCATTAAGGTACCAACGCAACAGCCGTTAATCCGGCGTCTTCATTTAAACCAAACATTATATTCATATTTTGCACGGCCTGCCCTGCAGCACCTTTGACCAAGTTATCAATTACAGAAAGAATTACCACTGTATCGCCTTCTTGAGGCACATGAATTGCTATCCGGCAAACATTTGCGCCTTTTACAGAGCGAGTTTCAGGAAAACTGCCAGTAGGCATAACATCCACAAAAACTTCATCTGCATAATGTTTCTCGTACAAGGATTGTAACTGTCCAGCAGTATTTTTATCTTTAAGCTTTGCGTAACACGTTGCATGGATACCCCTAATCATAGGGACTAAATGAGGTACAAAGGTCAAACCAACATCGGCTTTATTCGACTTTATATTTGCTAAGGCCAAGCCTTGTTTGATTTCAGGTAAATGCCGATGCCCTGCCACGCCGTAAGCTTTAAAACTTTCACTACTTTCAGCTTGTAAAAAAGCGACAGAAGCTCCTCTACCTGCGCCACTGACACCGGACTTAGCATCTGCGATTAAATTATCCGTATCAATCAAACCATTTTCAATTAACGGTAAAAGCCCAAGCTGAACCGCAGTTGGATAACATCCCGGGTTAGCAATTAATTGTGCTTTTTTAATTTCAGCCCGATTCACTTCAGGTAAACCATATACCGCTTGCTCAACAAGTTCCGGGCAAGCGTGTTCCATGCCATACCATTTTGACCATTCTTTGATATCTTTAATTCTAAAATCAGCGGCGAGATCGATAACCTTCACACCCGCATCAACTAATTCTCTTGCCATCGTCATGGCAATGCCATTAGGCGTGGCAAAAAAGACCAGGTCACATTTTTTGAGCACAGCCATATCTGGCTCAGAAAAAGCTAAATCAAGATGACCACGTAAATTGGGGTACATATCAGCAACAGGCAGGCCTTTTTCAGAGCGCGAGGTGATGACCTGAATCTCTACTTCAGGATGCGCAGCTAACAAACGTAATAACTCTACGCCTGTATACCCTGTTCCACCTACGATGCCGACCTTAATCATGATATTGCCTTGTTTTTGAATCTGACTGAATAAAAGACGTAATGATAAAGGATATAGGCTTAATACAAAAGAAAAAGCCCCAACCAAAAGGCCGAGGCTTATCTTTTTACCTAACTTACTTAAACTTTAGAACAAAACAAATAACTGCGCAGAAATTTTATCTTCCATAGTTGCCGCAACCTTATTAGGTGGGGCAGCCGACGGAAATGCTGGTGCATTAAATTCACGCATTTCATAATTCAATATCATTTTAGTTTTCTTATTGAATTTATACTGTAAACCTAAAGTCGTCGTTGTGTAATCACGTTGAGCAGTAGCCGCTAAATTAGTTACACGGTTATAAACATCGTAACGAACGTCTAACTCAACTTTAGGTGTGATTTTATAACCAAAATCCAGGTAATAACCCGAAGATTTACCTGTTGGAGCCATTGTAAACTGAGCTATTTCACCTGAACCAGATGTACTCACGGCACCAGGAACACCACCTGCAGTTGAACCAGTAAAGATCATACCATCAGCTGCGATATACTCAGTCCAAAAACGAATTTTATTTCTTTGATAGATAAAGCCTAAACCAGAAAGGTTACGATCATATGTTTTTTCTGCACTTTCTAGAGAACCACCTGCATTCAGAATTGATGAATCATATAATGTTCTTTTACCTTTTGTACTCCAGGCTAGGAATTTCATATGATCGCGCCATGGACCTTTTCCAGAAAATACTTTTTCTGAAGACCAATATGCAGTTGTATCAAAATTATTATCACGGTTATCCATACCTACGCCGCCATTGCCAAAAAGAACCGCATAACTATGTTCCCATGCTCCTGATTTAAAAGTATCAAATAATTGAATACCAGTATCACGTACCGCTACTGCACTACCTCGGAATTGAGTATCTATACCACCATCACAAAAACGTAAATAATTTGCATCTGAGGTTCCTGGTATACATGCAGTCGTACCATCAGTCCAGAAAGGACGTTCAATTAATTGCTGATTAGCTACGTTCGACACGTTAACGTAATTGAAAGTCATAATTCCTTGGTATAATTCTTCAGCCATTGGTACTTTCATCTGACCAATACGTACTCGCATACCTTTAATATGATTTAAAGTTACAGTCGCATCTGATAATTTAACACTACCGCCACCACCGCCTGGCGCAGTAATACCATTATTACCATATTCAGCCAACAGAAAGTAATTCACTTTATTATCTAATGGTAGTGCAACACCACGTACACCCAAACGTGCGCGCATAATCTGAAATGTAGAGTTACTTGCTAGATTTGGTTGGTGTGTATTAAATTGCGAGTCTTGCCCAGCGAATTTATCTGCAGCTGCTGCACCAGTTGTCGGTAGTTTTGTGTCTCCTGTTTGCAAATATGTTGGTTGTATAAAACCCCATACTTTCGCACGTGGTGCTTGGTCAGCACGTTCTGTACCTTGCAGCATTAACCAGTTAGCAGCATTAGCAGTTGTTACTACTCCACTAAAACCACCTAACAAGGCAGTACATGTTGCAGCAAGCGCAACTTTTTTATAATTCTTCATTTTTATAATTCCCCTAAATAACTTCTTATTTTTTATATTTATAAGGTTTAATTTTTATTGTTTAGATGTATTTATTCTTAAACCCGATTTAAGGCTTAACCAAGGTATAACCCTTCTTAACCAAATCAATAATACGAACCACACCTGCACCTACGGTAACTGCTTTAGAATTAAGCTCTGGTGGATGACCTAATATTTTTCCCATGTTGCGAGTTGTATTTGCACATGCACTAAAGGTTACGCCTGCACCGGCTAAAGATGCGATGCGGCCTTTATTAGCATTTTCAGCAAATAACAAACGTAAACCCGGACCAAAAGCAACAATTTCAACTTCTACATTATCCTGGCCATAATGTTTAATGATGTTGCTAGCAACATTAAGCACTAATGTTTGTTTAAATGGATTTGGATCACTGATTTGTAAAACAATTTTTGCATCAGCAAAAGATTTAGCAGCAATCGCCTGACTACCGATAAATGGTGTTACCAATACTGCTAAAAGCGCAAAGGCCTTTATAAGATTTGACTTCATTGGATTTCCCCCCCTCGAGGATTAATTTATTAACGAGTTATCTCGCTTTATTATTTAGACTAATTCTATTTATTAGATTGAAAAATAGAATTTTCCTTATTATTAAGACGGCATCTCAGAAGGCTTTATTCCCAATATTTTTATTCTTTTCGTTTTTATGTCTTTTCTTTGGAATAAAGTGGCATTTTGCAACGTCTTACTAGATAGATAGCTATGATCATGTAGTCGCATTTTATTTGCGTATAAAATCAGACTCATGAAAGCAATAGAATTTATTTGTCCAGGCTATAGTGGCACTACCTTTAAAAAGCAGCTGGAAGAAATGCGCCCACGTTTGTACAAGGTTGCATACTCATGGTGCCATGCTGCCGATATAGCAGATGACTTAGTTCAGGACACGGTAATTAAAGCGATACGTAACGCAAATTCATTACGTGATATGAATAAGATGAACAGTTGGTTGTTTACCATTTTAGCGAATTGCTGGCGTGACTATTTAAGACAACAAAAACCAACGGAAGATATTGATGAGTGTGTTTTTACCAATGACGACACACCCGAATTAGCTCAAGAAAGGCAGAACATTACCGATATAGTTCAACAGGCAGTGGCGACATTACCGCAAGGTCAAAGACAGGTTTTATGTCTTGTCGACTTGGAAGGTTTTTCATATGCCGAAGTTGCAGAAATTATTGGTATACCAACGGGTACAGTGATGAGTCGTTTGAACCGTGCACGAAAAGCATTGTCTGAGCAGCTGTTGGAACTAAAAGAACAAAATGTACTCACACAGGGTACTCAAATAAGGATAGTTAAATAAAAACATGCACGATAAAAAACAATACTCTGATGAGCATTTGAATGCATTCATTGATGATCAACTCGATGCAACTGAACAAGCTGAAATTCTTGATGCGGTACGCCATGACACTGAACTAAGCCAACGCGTATGTGAATTACAAAAA